>NZ_WUDQ01000153.1:0-7786 GCF_009827695.1 Paenibacillus sp. OT2-17
TACCAGTGCAAGCCATATCGCGTTTCCTCCCAGGGACAGTGGATCAATGGATAGTCCAAAGCTGAAGAAAAACAGGGCGCCAAAGAAATCGCGGAAAGGAACAATTAAATGCTCGATCCGTTTGGCGTGTTCCGTTTCGGCCAGTACCAGACCGACCAACAGGGCGCCGATAGCTTCCGCCACATGAATCGTTTCCGAAAAACCAGCCACCAGAAACAGAGAGCCGAAAACAACAAGTCCGAATACCTCATTGGAGCGAATACGGAGAATCCGATTTAACAGAGGGACGGCCTTACGGCCGATAATAATGACTGCAAGCATAAAGCCTAGCGCGATTAGCGCTGATAGCAGCACACCCCCGAGCGAGGATGAATCGCTAAGAACCAATCCGGAGAGGATGGAGATGTATACGGCGAGGAAAACATCCTCGAACATAATAATGCCCAAAATCATTTCAGTTTCAGCATTGGCGGTCCGCTTGAGATCTACCAGCACCTTCGCAGCAATAGCACTGGATGATATTGTTGTAATTCCGGCGATAACCAGTGTCTCTGCTACAGGAAAGCCGCTCAGGAAGCCAAGAGCCAGCCCCAGTGTAAAATTGATGCCAATATAAATGGTACCGCCCACAGCAATGGAACGACCTGATTTAATTAACCGACCTACTGAGAACTCGAGACCCAAGTAGAAGAGAAGAAACAGCACTCCGATTCTTCCCATAAAATCAATAAATGGGGCGCTTTCGATAAAGCGAAAATCAAAATGCCATAGCTCCATCGCATGCGGTCCAACTGCCATTCCGATCAGGATATAAAAAGGGATGACCGAGAAGCGCAGTTTGGAGGAAATAAGTCCGGCTGCAGCGATGAGAGCAATAGCCAATCCAACCTCAAATACCAGATGATCCATCCAATCACCCGCTTCCGTTCATAAGGATTTGTTTAAATCGTTTTTGCTGATCGCGTTCCCCAACAACGACTACAGTGGCATCATCGTTAATAATCACTTCAGGACCAGGATTTACATATTTATTTCCTTTTTTCTCCACAATTGCAATAACAGTGGCTCCCGAATTTTGCCTTACATCCAGCTCACCGATGGATTTGCCGACACTTGCATAATCAGATTCCACTCTATACCATTCGATAATAAAATCGTCAAACGTCATTTCTACACTTTCAAGCTGTTTGGGCTTATAGGTCATACCACCGATGATGGAGGCTACCAATCGCGCTTCCTGATCATTCAGGGTTGTCATAGAAATACTTTGTTCCAGATCCTCGTAATCAAAGTGATACAACTCGCGCCTGCCATCATCATGAATAATAATGACAATTCGGTCGCCACTCTCTGCATCTATTCGATACTTAATCCCGATTCCTGGCAAAATAGACTCTCGAATATCCATTTGTAAAGCCTCCTGTATGATACGTTATTTAAATGAATGGTATGGGAAATAAATCACATACTTTGGGAGTGACATGGAAACTTTCTTTTTGTATTAAATTTTATAAATTAACATAAAAAACCGGATAAATAGACTTTACGTATTACACTTATAGGGATAGTTAACAAATAGACATGCAAATGTGGTGATGTGCATGCAAAGGAAGGTTAAGCCACATAACTAGAGGTGAATTTGATGGGGAACAAGTACAATTGCTTCTTTAGTTTGCAAATGACAGGAATAAAAGGCAGACGTAGTTTAGGGATGCTCAATAGCAGCACAAGCGCTATCAAAATGACAAAGGGAAGTGATTTGGCCGCAGCGATCACCAGATGAAGTAAAGGGGAGGATTTGCGTATAGCTGGTTTGGAATGGTGCTCCAGACCGTGAGAATCAGTTTCTAACGAGGAAACATCAGCATGAGGCACAACAGAAGATCCTGCAGTAAACTGAAGGGATTGAGTAGTGTCTTCCGCATGAAACGTCACAGGAAGGGACAAAATCTGAACGAGGCTCAATATGACAATCATGAATGTACGCAGCATGTTCAGCATCGTTGACATCTTATCTCCTCCCTCTTGTGAAAAATTCATATTAATATAACCTTAACATACCCCACCCTAAATATTCAAACGTCTTTCGGTTTTTTTCCTATATCACAGTAATGTTTATAACACGCCAACCGGCTTTTTGAAACCAGATTATCCTCTTTTGAATATGTCTTTCTGTTTCCAGTCGTTCACTTCGTATAACCCTTCAGAGGCCGCCATATACTGAAAGCAGTGATCGAAAGGAGTGAGCCAATGGAACTGTTTACAGTGTGGACCAATACAGACGGAGATCAGGAAACCGACCGGTTTTACGAAGTGGTCAAAAGTAGAACAAAGGGACTACATATGTCACGGCGCGGATTTCGATTCACTTTCAGACAGCTGAATAACAAAGTGGCATGGACCTGCAAGGGCACAGAAAGCAATTCGGCGTTTGAAAGCTTTCTCCCCTGTGTATACAGCATCATGTCTTCAGCTATAGCGGATTATATTATCGAAGTCAAGGAGTGGGGGCTGCTCAATCTCATTCTCACCAAAGCCTGTTCGCTGCTGGAGAAAGAGGATACAGAGCAAATTCGCAGTATGATTCGTTCACTGTTAAACGATGATGGCCCCAGAGGTCGTTTGAAGCGTCATGGTAAGCTGACTACTCTCCTGGAGAAGGATTTCAAGGAGCTTCGTGTGATCAATTTGGAAGGGCTGATTCAATTTAGGCTCCATGCGTATAAAAAAGAGCTTGAAGAAATCGTCGACTATGCTATGGAAGAATTCTGGGCAGATCGGCAATACGAAGAATTTATGGGGCTGCTTAAATATTTTGTTTTTTTTCAGGAAAGCAAAGTTCCGCTCGTACACGTACTTCACCAAGGTGGACATAATTTTACGATTCTGGATAGTGCCATGGTGCCCATACCGACTCCTGATGCAGATGACATCATTGTCGAGATGCCAGGCATTGAACTAGAAATGGAGGTCGAGGATCGAATCGTGAGCACCCTTATTTCGATTTCTCCTGCTTCCATTATATTGCACACAGACGATGAACACACCCCCATAGTGCGGACACTCCTGCATATTTTTGAAGATAAAGTGAAACTGAGCAGACTTTATCCAGGTCAGGATGTTCAAAAATAATAATCTGTTCGTATAAACTAATGGATTTCTGGAAAGCCTTTGCCTCAAGGGGAGGTTTTTTATGAGATCCATGTTGGTATGGAAACGGATTTTGGGAACCGTGTTAATTGCAACCTGTCTGGTATTGCCCGGCAATGAAGTTTACGGTCACAAAGAACCGGTCCAGCATAAAAAATGGCAGTCCACACCTGTTTTAGCTCCACGCGAAGAGCAGGTTATTACGACCATGACGGTCACGGCAACAGGATATACAGCAGGCTATGAATCGACTGGCAAACGGCCAAGTCATCCCGGTTACGGTATTACGTATTCCGGTGTAAAAGTGCGTCGTGACAAGAACACACTGTCTACGATTGCGGCTGATCCCAAAATGTTTCCTTTGGGAAGCATATTGTACATTCCAGGTTACGGATACGGGATTGTAGCAGATACAGGTTCTGCGATTAAGGGCAATAAAATTGACTTGTATTTTAAAACAACCCGGCAGGTGTATTCTGAATGGGGCAAGAAAGATGTGGATGTTCAAATTATAAAAAAAGGGAACGGAAAATGTACAGAAAAGATGGTCAAATCGCTCCAAAAGGCGATAGAAACGCATAAAACTATTCCGACCGCGACACTGGATGCTTCCATATAATCCTTGAATATTGTTTTTTCCAATATCACATACTATGTTGCGGGATGAGCTTATCCCGCAAAACATACTGGGAGGTTGAGAATTATGCCAAATCAAGGCGGAAGTTCTTTCACGAACAAAGGCTTCAAGGCAAGCGCAGGAAATCAGTTCAAAGCGGAATTTGCACAAGACAATACGGTAGGTGTCGTTTCACAAAAGGTAAAGCAGTCTGAACAAAATAAAATTCAAGACAACTTTCAGACACCAAATGAGAAGTATGATGAAGAATTTGCAACAGAACAAGGCGGTACAGGCGCTGTAGCTCAAAAAGTTCAAAACTCCAGTCGCAACAAAGTTCAAAACAATGCTCAAACACCGAACGAAAAGTTCGACGAAAACTTTAACACGAAATAAAAAAGCATATACAATTGATAATGCTCCGGATTATATCCGGGGCATTTCGTTTTAAGTGAAAGTGAATAGGTACAATAGGTCTAAGGTTTTATCTCCTTTTTAATTGTTTTTAAGGTGGAATTAAGGTTTAAAGTGCAAAATAAAGTCAGTTAAACAACACCACCTTGAAGCATAGGGTTTGGGAGGAGATATACAATGGACGAATTTAAAAATAATAACTCCGGACGCCGGAACGACAACGATCAGGTTGATACCGATAATGCAACTCGGCAAAACGATTCGAACGGTTCCTCATATTATTATTCTTACGGCCCTTTTTCTTCAGTTCAATCGGACGGACAACGTAAGGAAGGGCAGTCGGTGGAAAAGGATGTTGAGATTACGCCACCACAGGCAGTGAGACCTCTTCCTCCCTCATACCATCGCGCTATGCCTGAGCAACAGGATGGTTCGGGTCGGAATGGTGGCAATTGGCAATTCAAACCGAATAAGCCCAAGTCGCAGGTGAAAACAATTTTCTTATCTTTTTTGGCTGGGATGCTGGTCATTACGGTATTGATGTACACAGCTGACCGAACAAATATGTTCACACCCGAGACGGCGTTAACTTCGGCGGCAGCTGAAAGTGGAGAAACGACTAATTCAGGAACAACTGGCTCGACTCCAAGCGCAGTTCCGGCTGTGATGCCTTCAGGTACCGCTGATGTTCAATCTGTTGTGGCCAAGGCTGGTCCGGCAGTCGTCAAAATCGAAACGCTTGCCAAACAAACCAGTGGTAGCAGCGGCAGACAAAGCAGCCCTTATTACAATGACCCGCTGTATCAATACTTTTTCGGTAATCAGTATGGTGACAGTGGCAGTAGCGGTAACAGTAATGAAAATGAAGGTAGCAACAGCGGGCAGCTGACTCCGCTTGGTATTGGTTCCGGTTTTATTTTTGATAAATCGGGTTACGTCCTAACCAACAACCATGTTGTTGAAGGCGCGAGTGTGGTTCAGGTTACAGTAGAGGGAACTAATAAGCCTTACGAAGCCAAAGTCTTGGGCAAAAATGCTGATCTTGATTTGGCGGTACTTAAAATTGAAGGCAAAAACAACTTTCCGACAGTAACTTTGGGTGACTCCGATAACGCTAAAGTCGGCGAGTGGATGGTCGCAATCGGCAACCCTGAAGGCTTTGAGCATTCGGTAACAGCCGGGGTGCTAAGTGCGAAAGAACGTACGATCACCATTAATAGTGAATCGACTGGAAAACCGACGCAATACAAGCATCTCATTCAGACGGATGCGTCCATTAACCCTGGTAACTCTGGCGGACCGCTGTTAAATCTGCAAGGGCAGGTTATCGGTATGAACGTAGCTGTTAGTGCAGACGCACAGGGAATCGGGTTTGCGATTCCGTCCAATACAATTTTGGAAGTCGTCGATAAGCTGAAAAATAACCAGCCTATCCCGAAAGAACCTGTACCTTTCATTGGTGCAAGTCTGTTAAATTTGAGTCCTGAAGTAGCCAAAGAATTGGGCACATCCCTAACCGAAGGCTCGGTAGTACGGGATATTATATACAAATCGCCAGCTTATCAGGCCGATCTGCGTCCTTACGATGTGATTATCGGAGCCAATGGCACGCCTTATAGCACATCACAAGAGCTGATCCAGTTCATTCAAAAACAAAAAGTGGGTACAGCACTGACGCTTAACATCGAACGAGCTGGGCAGAAAAAAGATGTTCAGCTGAAAATAGGCAACAAAAATGACTTTAGCTCGACGCTTCAGCAATAAGCTGATAACTCTACAAAAATGAACATGTGCACGCAAGAAACGGAAGGAAGATCCCTTCCGTTTCTTGCTGTATGGAGCAGCCAGATGCTACACGCGTCTACTCCTGCTACAATAGAGGGAAAAGAAGAGATAAAGGAGTTCGATCGTGTATGCGTTCTACTATTCTGATTATTGATGACGATGAAAAAATTGTTTCCATGCTACGCAGAGGGCTGGCATTTGAAGGCTATGAAGTGCTGACAGCCGCCAATGGAGCAGAGGGATTAAATAAAATGCTGACAGCTGAGCCTGATGTGGTCGTGCTGGATGTAATGATGCCGCAGGTCGATGGTTTTGAGGTATGCCGTCGCATGCGGGAGGGTGGAAGCACGGTACCTGTCCTGATGCTTACAGCCAAGGATGAGGTTGAGAATCGGGTTAAGGGCTTGGATCTAGGGGCCGATGATTATCTCGTCAAGCCGTTTGCTCTGGAGGAGCTGCTGGCGCGAGTGCGAGCGCTTTTGCGGCGTAAAACCGAACAACAGGACAATAACGGAAATCGGCTTACCTTCGAGGATTTACAACTGGATAACGAATCCCGTGAAGTGGTTCGTGGCGGCAAACGCTTGGAACTGACAGCCAAAGAATTTGAACTGCTCCATTTGTTCATGCAAAACCCCAAGCGTGTTCTGTCGCGTGATCTGATTATGGACAAAATTTGGGGCTATGACTATAGCGGAGAATCGAATGTGCTGGAAGTATATATTGCCATGCTACGACAAAAAACGGAGCAGGATGGCGGTAAACGGCTCATTCGTACAATTCGGGGAGCTGGCTATATTTTAAGAGGTGATGTGTAATATGTCTATTCGGTGGCGGCTGACAGCTTGGTATTCGAGCATCTTGGCTATTGTACTTGTCATTTTTGGTCTGGCTATTTACGGACTAGTATATTACTACACATATAATGAAGTGAAAAGTCAGCTTATGACTCAGGCGCCACAGATTAACAAGCAATTACGCCTTATTATTAAAGGGGGATTGTTTGAAGTCCCTAACCTGGATTTGGGATTGGAGCAGGGGCGTGGAATAGATGACTCACAGCTATATGTACAAATTTACAATTATACGTCCGGGGTTACCAAAACCACCCAAAATATGAAAGACCTCAATATCACCTTCCCTGTTCCATCTACAGCGGCAGGAGCAGTTCAAAATGAGGGGATTCGACGTGTGAACGTAAATGGGGATTCCTTTATGATTTATCAACAGCCCATTAAGTCCGAGGAGTTGGGGTTGGTGGTCGGGTTGCTACAGGTAGGACAATTCACGGGCTCTCAGGATCGACTCATGAACAGGTTACAAAATGTGCTTGTATACGGTTCGTTGTTTGCATTACTCGCTGCTGCGACCTCAGGTCTCTTTCTGGCTCGCAAGTCTATGAAGCCGCTGGTCAAGGTCATTGAGGGGGCAAATCAGATTCAATCCAGTAATGATTTGAGTGTACGGATTGAATATGACGGACCACCAGATGAAATTGGACAATTAATCGGGACGGTTAACAACATGCTGGGGCGTACAGAGGTGTTTTACAAGGAGCTGGAAGATGCGTACGGTGCACAGCGTCGTTTTGTGGCTGATGCTTCCCATGAGCTTCGTACGCCGCTAACGACGATCCGTGGCAACGTTGATTTTTTGCTCAAAATGTGGACTACCGAACCAGGAGAGCGACCGAATATGGATGAAGAGATGATTCGCGAGCTTTCTATGGAGGCATTAAATGACATGGCGGATGAAGGCAAACGGATGAGCCGTTTGGTGAGTGATATGTTTTCCCTGTGTCCGCTCTCGCGAGTGACAACA
>NZ_WUDQ01000154.1:0-7703 GCF_009827695.1 Paenibacillus sp. OT2-17
CAATGCTCTGATCAATTTAAATCTATTTTTGTTTATCTTTAATTTGATCCCACTGCCTCCACTGGATGGATACCGGATTGTGGAAGATGTGGCCCCCACTCCTGTACGCCGTAAGCTTCAGCAATTTGAACAGTGGTCGATCTTTATTTTTCTGCTTATCCTGGTCATTCCGCAGGTTCGAGCTGTAACAATTGAACCTCTTTACACGCTGGCCCAGATGATTTATATACAGTTTTTGCAGTTCTCTTTTTATATCACTGGATTGTTTGGAGCCTAAGGGCTCCTTTTTTTACGAGAATAGGTAGGTATAACCTGAATAGAAGAGGGAACAGACTGGTCATACAGGCGCAAAAGATGATATGATGTTGCTTGGTGATTTATTCGGATTTTGTACGGAACGTTAGTGGATAACAGTTATTTTTAGAATGAGGATTTTGCAAAATCCAGGAATAGGTGTGAGAGAGAATGCAGCGTTATTTTATTCCGGCAGAGCAATTTCTAGAAGATCACGTGATTGTCGCGGGTGAGGACGCGCGACATATCGCTAAAGTCATGCGGGGCCGTAGTGGTGACAAAATTATAGTTAGTGACGGGATATCTAGGGAAGCGCTGGCTGCATTGGATACGATTGAGCAGGATCATGTTACGGCGACGATTATTGAGCCGCTGAAGATGACCTCTGAACCGCATGTGCAGGTCACTATCGCTCAGAGTCTTCCTAAAGGAGACAAGATGGAGACGGTGATGCAAAAATGTACAGAAATCGGAGCAACCGGGTTTGTACCGTTTTTGTCCGAGCGTACGGTCGTGCAGTATGATGCCAAAAAAGAAGGCAAGCGACTGGAGCGTTGGCGCAAGATTGTGAAGGAAGCGGCTGAACAAAGCCACCGTAACCGGATTCCAGAAATTAGCGCGCCCATGACGTGGAAAGAACTTCTGGCTTCTTTTGCTGGGTATGATTTGATATGTTATTGTTATGAAAAAGAGCAGGGTAAACAGCTACGGGATGTAATCCAGCCTTTGGCAGGACAATGGGCGTCGACGGACATGCCGCGTGTTCTGCTGGTGGTAGGCCCGGAAGGCGGCTTTACTGAAGCGGAAAGCCTGGAGGCCGAGCAGGCCGGGGCACAGTCTACAGGACTGGGAAGACGTATTTTGCGTGCGGAGACCGCAGGAATGGCTGCATTGGCATGCATTTTATATGAGACAGGAGAAATGGGAGGGGTTTAATATGCCGTCAGTGGCATTTTACACATTGGGCTGTAAGGTAAACTTTTATGATACAGAAGCGATCTGGCAGCTGTTTAAAAATGAAGGTTATGAACAGGTGGACTTTGATGAGCAGACTGCTGATGTCTATCTTATCAATACATGTACCGTTACGAATACCGGTGATAAAAAGAGTCGTCAGATTATTCGCCGCGCGATTCGCCGGAATCCAGATGCCATTGTGGCAGTGACGGGCTGCTACGCCCAAACTTCTCCTGCCGAAATTATGGATATTCCTGGCGTTGATCTCGTTATCGGGACTCAGGATCGAGACAAAATCATTCCGTTCGTACAGGAAATTCAAGAAACGCGTCAACCGGTGAACGCCGTGCGCAATATTATGAAAACGCGTGTATTTGAGGAAATGGATGTGCCTGATTTTGCTAATCATACTCGGGCCTTTTTGAAAATTCAGGATGGGTGCAATAACTTCTGTACCTTCTGCATCATTCCGTGGTCGCGGGGTCTATCCCGTAGCCGTGATGCTGCGAGTATTATTGCACAAGCGCGTCAACTGGTACACGCAGGCTACAAGGAAATTGTACTCACAGGTATCCACACTGGCGGTTATGGTGACGACATGGATAATTACGACCTATCTGATCTGCTGTGGGATCTGGAGAAGGTGGAAGGGCTGGAGCGTATCCGTATCAGTTCGATTGAAGCCAGCCAGATTGATGAAAAAATGCTTGATGTACTGAACCGTTCCACCAAGCTGGTTCGTCATTTTCACATACCGCTTCAGGCGGGGGACGACACCGTGTTGAAACGGATGCGTCGCAAGTACACGACAGAAGAGTTTTATAACAAAATGCTTATGATTCGCAAAGCAATGCCAGATGTAGCGATTACAACGGATGTGATTGTCGGCTTCCCTGGGGAGACGGATGAAATGTTCCGCAATGGCTATGAGCTGATGAAAAAAATCGATTTTTCGGAAATGCACGTGTTCCCGTACTCCAAGCGCAGTGGAACTCCTGCGGCGCGTATGGAGGATCAGGTGGACGAAGACGTGAAAAATGCACGAGTGCATGAGCTGATACAACTGTCAGAGCAAATGCAACTGGCGTATGCTGAGAAGTTTGTAGGTCAGGTGCTGGAGGTCATTCCGGAAGTTGCACCGAAAGGGACCGAAGATAGCGGCATACTCCATGGATATAGTGACAATTATATTCAACTGGCGTTTGAAGGTACTGAGGATCTGGTTGGCAAGGTATGCCGCGTGAAGCTGACGAAGGCGGGCATTAATGAAAGTGAAGGCCAATTGGTTCGCGTACTAGAGAATGGGCTGCAAACAGCTCTGTAAGAACAAAAAAAGCCTGAACAGGCAATAGAGATGGCAAACAAGGATTTCGCCTTTCCTTACAGAGAGGACGGAATCCTTGTTGCGCAAGGAAGGGAGATTACAGGATGGCAGCAAAAAAGGAAATTTCCGCAGGCGGCGTTGTGTTTCGCAAACAGGGGGAGCAGCTTGAAATTCAGCTCATTACTGACCGATATGGCAAGGTATCCTTGGCTAAAGGGAAAATGGAGTTGGGAGAAACAATCGAACAGACGGCTTTACGTGAAATCCGCGAGGAAACAGGGTTGAACGGGCGGATTATCCAGCATGTAGATATGATTGCTTATACGTATCAGCATCCAGAATTTGGGGAAGTAGATAAAGAAGTACACTATTATCTCGTAGAGGCACTGGATGGGGATTTACAGGCACAGATCGAAGAAATTAAAGGAGTTGCGTGGCATACGCCTGAGGAAGCATGGCGTCTCCAGCGCCAGGGTGGATATGACAATAATGATGTCATTTTAAGCAAGGCGCTGTCCATGCTAGGAATTAACGTTTGATTCTGTCGGGAGATATACGATCCTCTAAACGCGTCCACACAGGTAGATAGCAGAGAGGCAAGACCAGCAGAGAGCTAATAACGTTAAACAGAGTTTGGGCATGGGCTACTTTGGCTCCGGGCTCGGTAGATATCCAGGCAGCGGCCATCTCCAGACCAGGGATCAACGGCATAAAGAGCAAGGCTCCGCCTACGTTCAGCAGCACGTGGGACCAGGCTACAAATTTGCCGGACACGCTGCCGCCAACAGCGGCAATGAGGGCGGTTACGCAGGTGCCTACATTGGAGCCGATGACGATGGCGATCCCCACATCGGCTGGCAAGGCTCCCGCAGCGGCAAGGCTAATCGCCATGCCAATGACGGCTGCGCTACTGTGAACCAGCGCGGTCAGACAGGCTCCCGCAGCGAAGGCCCACCACATGTTGGCCGCAGCGTGATCAAGAAACCAGCGGAATAGTCCGGCCTGCTCAATCCAGGGGCCGACTGTTTGCATTACGCGGATACCTGCCAGAATCAGCGAAAATCCAGCAAAGACGAGGCTGATATATTGTACAGCCTGCGGACGGCTAAGCCCATTGGAGCCGGGTGAAGCTCCAGCGGACGCATACTGGCGACTGGGGACAGCTTCACCCCACAGGACGGCAGTGCTCCAGCATAGCAGTGAGCCGCAGAGCAGCGGAACAGCCAGCATGCCAAGCTGGAGCCCCATCAGCTCAGTGGTCAGGCAGGTGCCGATATTGGTGCCGAGAATGATGCCGAGCGTGCGGCCGTAGGTCAACAGCCCGGCGTTGACCAGTCCGATCGTCAGCACCGTTACGGCGGTGCTGCTTTGCAGCAGGGCCGTAATGCCTGAGCTGAACAGCATGCCCCGCCAAGGTGAAACTGTGGCGCGGTTCAGCCAGCGGGTGAGGAAGGGGCCGGCCAAATGCCGGAGGGCTGCTTCCATCAGCTTCATCCCGCCCAAAAAAATAAACAGCCCGCCGCACAGTGGGAGTATAACATGTATAAACACGGGCATAGCCCCCTTTTCTAGGTGAAAATACTTATGTAACAGCCTATGATCTGTCGGGGACAGCCATGACAAGCATGGCTGAGCTCTTTTTTACGGAACGATATTAAGGACTTTGAGTAATCCAAGAATGGGAGTGAAGGATTTTGCCTTCAGTAATATTAGAACGCAGCCGTAAAAAAAGGCTGGAGCACGCACACCCTTGGGTGTTTAAAAACGAAATAGCCAAGATCGAAGGGGACCCAGAGGCAGGCGATTTGGTCAGTATCGTTAACCATCAGGGGCGTTATTTGGCGACAGGTTACTATAATCCAGCTTCACAAATTACAGTGCGTGTGATGTCCTACGAGCCGCTGGAAGCAATGGATCAAAACTTTTTTGCCCAACGCTTTCGCAAATGTCTGGAGCACCGCGAACGTTTTGTGACCGGGGGAAACGCTTATCGGTTGGTGTACGGCGAGGCTGATTTTTTGCCTGGACTGATTGTAGATCGATTTGGTGATGTGTTAGTCGTGCAGTTGTTAACGCTTGGCATGGATCGGCGCAGGGAAGAAATCAGGGATGCGCTCGTTGAAGTAGTGGGTCCTGTTGGTATATATGAGCGAAGTGATGTATCCATCCGTGAGCTGGAAGGATTGGAACAAACGAAGGGTCCTTTGTACGGTGATTGCCCGCGTCATGTGGTAGTGACGGAAAATGGCCTGCAAATCAAGGTTGATATCGTAGAGGGCCAGAAGACGGGTTATTTCTTTGACCAGCGTGAAAATCGTGCGGCCATAGCACCGTTGATGACAGGTTGGGGAGCACGTAGTGGAATTACGCTACAAGAAGTAGCTGCAGACTCAGGGGATGCGGGCACAACGGTCATGAAGCCAGTGAATAAAAGTGGTAAGGTTGTTGAATTCCCATTCTGGGATGGCGCAACCGTATTGGAATGTTTTTCGCACACGGGAAGCTTTACGCTCAATGCATGTAAACATGGTGCTAAAAAAGTAACTTGTCTTGATATTTCTGAGCATGCGATTGAAAGTGCGCGGGATAATGTCAAGCTGAACGGTTTTGAGGAACGCGTTGAGTTTGTCGTCGACGATGCTTTTCAATATTTGCGCAATCAAGTGAAAGGTGTAGAGGAACGCAATGCACGAGCCGGGGGCAAAGGAGATACATCCAAGCCGCTGACAGCAGGTGGCGGACGCACCTTTGACGTGGTCATTCTTGATCCGCCAGCCTTTGCCAAAACGAAGAACGCTGTCAAAGGAGCTACACGTGGATATAAAGATATCAACCTGCACGGGATGAAGCTGGTCAATGAGGGCGGCTATCTGGTGACTGCGAGCTGCTCGTTCCATATGCGTCCAGAGTTGTTTTTAGATACCATTAAGGAAGCGGCGGCAGATGCCGGCAAAATCCTTCGTCTGGTAGACTGGAGAGCGGCTGGTAAAGACCATCCTCAAATTTTGGGTGTGGAGGAAGGCCATTACTTGAAATTCGCCATCTTTGAGGTGCGCAGCCGGACACAGCTGTAGGTTTCATACAAGGTCAAAGTCAATCGCCTTTTTGGTGATTAAATAGGTAAAATAGACTCGTTTAGGTATAAATCAGTCCTGTAGAGAAGGCATGCACCAAGCCAATCTGCGGGACTGATTTGTTTTTTTAGAGGGAGGAAGAATTGCTACAACATGGCAAACGTACGTTCTTTTCTCTCTTGCCTGATATGCTATACTGTTTAATAGAATGTTGTTCGTTGGAAAGGAGGCCGCATCATGTCGGTTCGCTTGTTGATTGGCCGCTCTGGGAGTGGTAAAAGTACGTTAATCCGCAATGAAATGACGTCTATGTTACGCGAGGAGCCGCTAGGTAAGCCTATGCTGTTACTTGTACCGGAGCAATCGTCATTTGCTTCTGAGCATGCGTTACTTACAGAAGCCGGAAACGGTATTCAGGGGTCGGTGCGCGCCCAAGTGATGGGATTTCATCGTCTTGCCTATTTAGTTATGCAGGAAACCGGGGGTTCAGCACTGGTGCCTGTAACGGAAGAAGGCAAGAAGATGCTTTTATATAAAATTATTCGTCGTCGCAAGGATGAACTGAGTTTGTTTAAGGATTCGGGAGACCAGCTCGGCTTTGTGGATCGGTTGAATACATTGTTTACGGAGCTAAAGCAGTATGGAAATGATACTCGGTCTGTACCGGAGCAACTGGAGCGAATGAACGCTGCTGGAGAGTCAACTCCGATTTTGCGCGGCAAGCTCAAAGATATCAGTCTAATCTATGAGGATTTTGAACGAGAGCTGACGCTTAAATATATTGACGGTGAAGATACGCTGCGCATGCTGGCAGAACAGATTGCTGAGTCTTCCCTTGTGCGTGGGGCAGATATTTGGATGGATGGCTACCGCAGGTTTACACCACATGAATACAAGGTGGTGGAGCAGCTTATGCTGCACGCTTCTTCGTTGACGGTGGCGCTGACTTGCAACCGCAGCTACGAGAGCGGACAGCTTCCGCATGAGCTGGATTTGTTTCATCCCTCAGCGGCTACGTATGTAAAGCTCAAAGGAATGGCAGACGAGCTGATGATAGAGACGCAGACACAATTACTGCGCCCTGATCCGCTGCCGAGATTTAAGGAGCGTCCGGCGTTGGCGTATTTGGAGGCTAACTTTGAACATCGTACAGGGTTACGGAATCAGGAACAATGGATGCGGCTGCAGCAGCTACGAGAGCAGTGGACAGAAGAACAGCCGGAAGGCATAAAACTGTACACTGCGGCTAATCGCCGTGCAGAGCTGGAAGGGGCTGCACGCGAAATGCGTCGTCTGGCCCGAGATGAGGGCGCTCGTTATCGGGAGATGGCCCTGTTTGTACGTCATATTGAAGATTATGAGCCATGGGTGGAACCGATATTCAAACAATATGAGGTTCCAGTATTTCTGGATCAGCGGAGAAGTGTTTTGCATCATCCCTTAGTGGAATTGATTCGGGCTTCGCTGGATATCGTGCAGCGTCGTTGGCGATATGAGGATGTATTCCGTGCGGTCAAAACAGACCTTCTCCTGCCGCTGGATGGTCGGGTGAGCCGTGAGGAGATGGACCGTTTGGAAAACTATGTACTAGCCTGCGGAATACAAGGCAGCCGTTGGACAGACGGTCGCCCGTGGCAGGCTGTGCCCAGCTTGTCACTGGAGCTGGAGGAGCAGGAACGGAGCCGTCAACGGGATGAAACGTTGGATTTGATGGAACTGTGCCGGGATGTGATCGTGACGCCTTTACGTGCGTTTGAGAAACGTGTCGGCAAGGCACGAACTGCACTTGAGAAGTGTGAAGCGGTATATCTGTTACTGGAGGATGCAGAAATCGGCCACAAGCTGGACGCCTTCATTCATCAGGCAGAGGAAGCAGGAAAACCTGAGCAGGCGAAGGAGCATCGTCAAGTATGGGATGCGGTGCTTGAACTACTGGATCAAATTGTCGAAATGATGGGTGATGAGAGGCTGGATACCTCTTTGTTTGCGGGTGTGCTGGAAACGGGATTGGCTGAGTTCCGTATGGGACTTGTTCCGCCAGCTCTGGATCAGGT
>NZ_WUDQ01000155.1:0-7696 GCF_009827695.1 Paenibacillus sp. OT2-17
ATCTAACCACACCTTTTCTAAGAGATTGTAAAACTCTGTTTTTGTTTCAGGAGCCGCCTGAGCTTTGAAACGCACAAACAAGCCCATACAATTTATAAAATAAGTCTCATTATTTATTGTATGTGACTTTACCATTGAATACATCAAATATTTAAAGCCAACGTTATGCATCCCTCGGTACAAATAATAATAAGCCAATTCATATCCAAAGCGTGCAAACTGTTCTGGTATAACTTGCTTAGTATACATGTCAGATGATGGTTGTCCGTGTTGCACAATAGAGCCAATAACCGTTTCAAAACGTTTAAGTATGTAATTCACATCTAACTGATATCGGTTAGCTGCAAACATTACGTTCAACAGCTTAGTAACCATTTCTTTGTCGGCCTCATTAGATGTTGCAGCTATATATTCAACATAATCGTTAAGCACACTTGTATCCCCAGACAAAAGTTTAAATACGTAAGTATTAACTTCTGCCCAATGTTGAAACAAGCCGATCCAATCCTGTGTATCCTCGTCTGTCTCTTTCACCCAATTTAAGTTAGCGTATGCGTATGTATACTGTAGAGCTTGTTGATAATCGCCTTGGGCTTCACAAACACCTGCACACAACAAGTCAGCATAGGTAATATACACAAACATGGGACGACTTAGCTTCTTAGTAGACTCATCACGTTTTAGATCCTTCTGTTGATGTTTTAAAGTATATTGGACTTCCGCTTTAGCTTTCATTTTCCTTGTCATTTCTTCAACCTTGTCCCATTTACGCAATGACCTGTACATGTTCGCCAAATCTTTCAATGCATCAAGTTGGTCTATTTCATCTAGGCGCTCAACAAAAGCTTTAAATATCGTAGCTGCACTGAGATTGCGACTTTGATCGTCTCCAACTTGAATCGTGAATATACGATATTGACAGACTGCCAAACGCTCAGAATGTTGATATTTCTCCGCTTCAGCCACACCCTCATAGAGCAGTAGCGCAGCCTCATGTCGTCCCTGCGCCAACAATTCTTCTGCAATTTCAAATAGCTTGGGTGAATATAGTAGATTGTCCATGATAGCTCCCACCACTCGACGGATCGCATCCAGCTTGTCCAACTCCGCACAGCGAAACAAAAATGGCTCGATTCGCCTCATATTCGGGGGATGGTCGATAATGTAGTTTTCTATAAACAGATCGTAAAAATCCCCTTCTGGTAAATCCATAGCCTCAGTGATTAGGTCAAGCTGGTTAACAGACATTGACTTATTCCCTGTCACAATAGCACTTACTATTCCCCTATTCATGCCTGCAAGTTGTCCAAATTGCGCTATGCTCAAACCCTTTTGTTGTAAGTATCTATCTAATTCTGCTCGAATCGTAGGTGTATGCTTCATGCCATAGCCACCCTTCGCATAAAAATCCCATAATTTTATATTCATTTACTATTTTTGTCCAGCAATTAACCAGTTGTCAATATCTTTTTTTGCGAATTATGTAGAAATACTGCGTTTGTCATAAGAGCACTCCTGTAAACAAAAAACACCCCACTGGCTTTAGCCAGCAGGGTGGGATTACAAACAGATTTTCAAAATTGAGCACAACCGGCTTACCCTTCCATTGCTCCAGCAGCTTCCACGTCACCTCGGGCGTTTTGTAGGTGACTGTTTGCTTGCTATCCGTCTCCCAAATTTTCTCTCCCAATAGCGCGGAAGGATAGTAGAAAAAGAAACCCGTTTCACTTTCGAGATGGGTTTCCCTGTGCGCTCATGTCCAGTTATGACGGTAAAGGTTTCAACTTCATTGCCTCCGGTTATTTGATCTCTGCCGGGTCGATAGGAAAAGTAAGGCGGATTCCCAGAAATTATATTTAAAAATTCGTATTAGTACTAGTCCGAACTCCGAGCTTTCCAGACATGGAACCAGAACCGCTACTTAAACTAACATAAAATTTCCCTGTGGACCATACCTTGCTTTTATTTAATATTTCATCGAATGTTTTACCAGGTTTTACTGTTCCACTGTACTCTTCCGCACCAGATGCACTTCCCTGATTCACAGTAAAAGTTATAGTAGTGTCCCCTGTGTTTCTCAAGTACAATCTTACATATCCATATCCTCCTTTAACGTCAAAATCAGCAGAATCATTAAATCCAGCTACTGGACGATCAACAATTTGTCCATCAGTAGCTTGTGGAGTAATGACATGGTCACCAGTAGTTGTTTTACTAGCATCTTGGGTCGCCGTAGTGGATGTATCTGCAGAATCATTTCCTGATACACCCCATGTTGTGACATGCACAATGTCGCCGTTAGCTCTCCATTGTATTTCATAATTTCCGGAGCGCAGCCCTTGTGAAAAAGAATTTACACTATCCCAGAACAATTTTTTATGAGCACCAATAGTCTTAACAATATATTGTTTTCCACTGTCTGTATGCACCAGACTAAAGGTAATGGTTGAACCACCTCTATTTTTGGCAAAAATTTTAAGATGCCCGTATCCCGGATCTAATACAAAACGTGATACTGGGTCCTTTTTGTCGAAAATGTCCTCAAAAACATCTCTTGATTTTTGAGGAGTTATGACTTGGTCACTAATAGTTGATTTACCAGCATTTTTGGTCGCAATACTAGATGTATTTGCAGAATCAGACGCATCTGAACTTGCACAGATCACACTCGGCACAACAACAGCCCCCAACAAACTAATAGATAAGGCTGATGAAAAATTTTTTTTTTCTTTTTCACCAATATCATTTCTCCTTTGAGTTATAAACGAAGCAAGGAAAGCTTCAAACCGAATGGCCTGAAGCTTTCCTTGCTTCGTTGCAGTATAAGAAACTTCTCCAATCAAGCGAGCTACCAGTTAGCTTTTCTTATACAAAACTTTATAGCTTGGTTTAATTAAAGTTCATCTGGGTTAGTGGCTGATATAGCCCATGCTGAGGCGTCTACATAAGCTCCGCCGGCACGCCACTGTATTTCATATTTTCCTGAGCGCAATCCGCTTGAAAACCCATCCGTGCTATACCAATTAAATGTATCACCAGCACCCACATACTTGGTAAAATAATCTTTCCCACTGTCGACATGCTTTAAGGTAAAGTGAGCGTAGCTTTGGTGTTGTTTCTTACACGAATCTTAACATGACCATATCCAGGATCTATGGAGAACTCTGTTAATGGCGACTTGCCGTCAAGGTTCACATTAAAAAGATCTTTTGTTCTAAAAAGACTTATATCATGATTACCAGGTGTTTTCACCTCATCGTGGGTCGCGTACGTCGATGTATTTGCGGAATTAGTTGCAGCATCTGAATCCGCAAAGATCGCACTGGGTACAGCAATAGCTCCTCCTAGCAAACCTAAAGATAAGGCTGACGCAATTAAATGTTTCTTCTTCATAATACTTCTATTCCTCCTTAATATATTAAACTACCACCTCATTCTACTAAAAGATTCCATGTTTCTAATTTCTTTTACAATAAAATCTTAATGTTGTTTAATAAATCCATATTTATGCATTAACTAACAAGATTATTATATGCTTTTACAACTCATCCTTTTGAAGCTTTATATCCAGCTCAATCAGACGATCCAATTCCTAGATCGTCTGCATTTTTATATTTCCAGCTTGCAGGTCTTTGACCCACTGAGCTATGCCAGCCTTAACAATCTTCCGGTACTGCGCCTTGCTTTCAAGGATACCTTCTATGATTTCAATCTCGCGTTGTAATGCTGTGTTGTATTGTTCGTCTGCTGTTCCCATTGTCGTATCCCTCGGCTTTCCTATATACTGGAATGCGAGATAGCGGATGTCTGCAAAATGCCACGCGTGGCGGGCCGCTATCTCAGCCGGGGGATACCCTGGATTGGGGGGGAGGACGTTAGTCGCGTCCTCCTTTTTCCTATGCTACGGGTTTAGCCCGATGCAACAGGACTGGCTCAATACCAGTACTCTCCAGGAATCGTTTTTTAATTACATCGCAGAAGATCGGGTCCAGTTCCAATGTCCGGCATGTCCGGTCCATCTGCTCACATGTCATAAGCATGGAGCCGCTGCCGCCAAAGAAATCGACAACCTCGTCACCACGCTGGCTGCTATTCTTAATTGGAATGGCCAATAGATCAAGAGGCTTATGACTTTTCGAATGTAATGGGCATTGTGACTATTCTTACAAATCAGAATTTAACTCGAGGCGAGGTAGTAGACATCAATTCAGGTTTGATAAGTTCTCTTTCTAATAAAACTTCCGAAAACGAGAAGAAAATTACAAAGAATAATATTGAGTATAAAATTATGATAACCAAGTACGGAATTATTTTTAGAGCAAGCAGAGCTGAGTAATTCTAAATATAAGGAAAATTCTCAAACGTTTGGAGTTTTTGTACAATAAAATTAGTTCAAATCATTCACAGCTAAAGCCCTTCTGGGCTTTTCTTTTCACTATTAAAGCGAACATTTGTACCTATATAAGGAGATAGAATGTATGGCATCCTTCACTAAAATTAAAGCAAACAACAAACAGGGCTATAAGTGGATTTGTACAGTAGACGGCCTACCTAAGCCTGTAACTGGTAAGAGAAATCAGATTGCACGTCGAGGTGATACTAAAAAGCAAGCTGAGGAGCGGGTACAGAAAGTCTTAGATGCCCAAAAAAATCATGGAATAGATACAAAAAAATCAAGAAGCTAACGTTCGAACAGGTAGCCTGGGATTGGTTAAAAACTTATTCCAAGAGCAAAGTAAAGAAAAACACCGTGAGAGTTAGAGAAAAAGAGATTAAGATCCTACTAAGATATATTGCTAAGGTCATAATAGACAAATTTACACATAAACAGTATCAGAATATCTTAAACGATTTAGATGATAAAGAATATGCTAGGACAACCATTGAGGGCGTACATGTAACTGCAAATATGATTATGAAATATGCAATAAAAAACAAAATGAGATTGGATAATCCGTGTTCGGGGGCAGTTATCCCGGCGAAAATGTTGACGGTAGAGGAAATTGAAAATAGCCCAATCGAGGATGGTTACTTAGAAAAGCATGAGCTGGCTGAATTTTTAAATGCAGTTAATGAACATGGTTTACCTGATGACATTGAAATCTTTCACTTGCTTGCCTTTTCAGGGATACGATCTAGGGAACTTTGTGCTTTAAAAGATACGGACTTTAACTTTGAATTAAATGAGTTACGAATAACCAAGACACTTTACAATCCTGATAATAATATGCTTAAATACACTCTAACTCCACCCAAATCTACAGGATCTATTCGTAAATTTAATATAATTGATAACGTTATGAATTTGCTCCAAAGACACATTGTTAAACAACAAGCTCTCAGACTTGAATACAAGAAACTATTTGATGATTATCATGAAAACAACTTTGTTTTTGCCCACAAGAACGGCTACCCACTCATTCAAAAAAATATATTAATCCGTATGGAACGTATTCTCAAGAAAACCTCAATTAAAAAGAAAGCTACTCCTCATATTTTTCGACACACTCACATATCGATGCTGACTGAAGCTGAAGTTGATCTCAAAACGATCATGAAGCAAGTTAGCCAAGATGACGCTAAAACTACATTGAAAGTCTATACGCACGTTACGGAGAAAATGAAGAAAAATGCCAATGAGAAGATTAAAAATCACTTCGCAGACATCCTTCAAATCTGACTGGTTGCATAGAATGTGATTTTTATGTGATTTTATAGAAAAGGACTCCCTCTCGGGAGCCCTTTAAATAGCGGTATTATAGGTTTTTTCAAACCTATTACATCATTCCACCCATACCACCCATGCCGCCCATATCAGGCATTGCAGCCTTTTCTGGTTCTGGCTTGTCAGCGATAACCGCTTCGGTAGTCAGGAACATTGCTGCTACGGAAGCAGCGTTTTGCAATGCATAGCGAGTTACTTTTGCAGGGTCCACGATACCAGCGTCGATCATGTTTACCCAGTCGCCAGTAGCTGCGTTAAAGCCTACGCCAACTTCTTCGCGTTTCAGACGCTCAACAATTACAGAGCCTTCTTCACCTGCATTAGCAGCGATGGTGCGGATTGGAGCTTCCAGAGCGCGCAACACGATGTTCACGCCTGTTTGCTCGTCGCCTTGCAGTTCAACAGCTGCAACTGCTTTGTATACGTTCAGGAGCGCTACACCACCACCGGATACGATACCTTCTTCAACCGCAGCACGGGTTGCGTTCAGGGCATCTTCGATGCGCAGTTTGCGTTCTTTCAATTCTGTTTCAGTTGCCGCACCGACTTTGATGACTGCTACGCCGCCGGACAATTTAGCCAGACGCTCTTGCAGTTTCTCTTTGTCGAACTCAGAAGTGGTTTCTTCCAGTTGCGTACGGATTTGGCTAACACGAGCATCGATGTCGGCTTTGTTTCCAGCACCGTCAACCACAATCGTATTTTCTTTAGTGATACGCACTTGACGTGCTGTACCCAGTTGGTCTACGGAAGCTGTTTTCAGGTCTAGACCCAGTTCTTCCGTGATCACTTGACCGCCTGTCAGGGCAGCGATATCTTGCAGCATTGCTTTACGACGGTCACCAAAGCCTGGAGCTTTAACAGCTACAGCGTTGAATGTACCACGCAGTTTGTTGACAACGAGCATAGCCAGCGCTTCGCCTTCGATGTCTTCAGCGATCAGAACGAGTGGCTTGCCTTGTTGTACGATTTTTTCAAGCAATGGCAGGATTTCTTGTGTGTTTGTGATTTTTTTGTCTGTGATCAGGATATATGGATTGTCCAGTACAGCTTCCATTTTGTCCGTATCTGTAATCATGTACGGGGAAATGTAGCCACGGTCAAATTGCATACCTTCAACCACTTCCAACTCTGTTGCAAAACCGCGGGATTCTTCAACCGTGATTACACCGTCTTTGCCCACTTTTTCCATAGCTTCAGCGATCAGTTCGCCTACTTCGTCATCAGCAGCGGAAATACCAGCTACTTGAGCAATGGATTGTTTGCTTTCGATTGGTTTGGAGATGGCTTGCAGTTCAGCAACAGCTGCTTTAACCGCTTTGTCAATCCCTTTACGGATACCGATTGGGCTTGCGCCCGCAGTTACGTTTTTCAGGCCTTCTGTGATGAGGGCTTGAGCCAAAACAGTAGCAGTAGTCGTACCATCACCAGCTACATCGTTCGTTTTGGTTGCTACTTCTTTAACCAGTTGAGCGCCCATGTTTTCGAACGCATCTTCCAGCTCGATTTCTTTTGCAATCGTTACACCGTCATTGGTGATGAGCGGGCTACCGAATTTTTTCTCCAGTACAACGTTACGGCCTTTCGGTCCGAGTGTTACTTTAACAGCATTAGCCAATGCGTCAACCCCGCGCAGCATAGAGCGACGAGCGTCTTCACTAAATTTAATATCTTTAGCCATTTGTGATAAACCTCCCTATGGATTATGAATGATTTGTTTCAATTCCTATATTCAGGTCTTGTCCGGGTTCCGGTTAACCGATGATCGCGTGGATATCGCTTTCTTTCATAATCAAATATTCTTTACCTTCATATTTGATTTCCGTTCCAGCGTATTTAGAGAAAATGACACGGTCGCCTTCTTTTACTTCCAGAGGAATACGGGCACCGTCTTTCAATGCGCCTGCGCCAACCGCGATAATTTTGCCTTCTTGCGGCTTTTCCTTGGCAGAGTCAGGAAGTACGATCCCG
>NZ_WUDQ01000156.1:0-7640 GCF_009827695.1 Paenibacillus sp. OT2-17
GACATGAATTTCTGCGGCACATTGAGCGGACGCGTATTATTATCCATGTCGTGGATATGGCGGGCTCCGAAGGACGTGATCCGTTTGAAGATTGGACTAAAATTAACGACGAATTGAAGCAATATAATGCAACATTGGCTGAGCGTCCACAAATTGTGGCGGCCAATAAAATGGATATGCCGGAGGCGGAAGAAAACCTGACTCACTTCAAAGAGCAGATTGCTTCTATACGTCCTGATCTTGAAATCATGCCTATTTCCTCACTGACACGTCAAGGTGTGAAGGAACTGCTCTACCGGGCTGCTGATTTGCTGGATCAAATACCGGACGAGCCGGTTGTTGAGGAAGTAGCAGAAGTCAATGAACGTAAGGTATTTAAGCTGGATACAGCAGAAGACGATGGCTTTACAATTGTACGTGAAAACGATACATTCGTGGTGCAGAGTCCTAAAATTGAGCGCATGATGAAGCGCATGCAGTTGAACTCGCATGATGCCATTTTAAAATTAGCAAGAACGTTACGCCATATGGGTGTGGATGCTGAGTTACGCAAGCGTGGCGCCAAAGATGGTACATCTGTACGCATTGCTGATTTCGAGTTCGAATTTGTTGAAGGCAGCAGCTACTACTAAATTTTAAATAAAGGTCTAAAACCTGAACGGTTACTGTACTATAGGAAACTCTATAGAAGGCAGTAGCCGTTTTTTGCATTGTTTGCTTGCCGATTTTCAAGAGTTTCGTTATAATGTCCTCTATACAAAAACATAAGTCTTTGAGGAGAGGACGTTCTTGAAAGAGCGCTATTACTTGGTACGGGAAGATATTTTGCCTGAAGCAATTGTTAAGACCATACAGGTAAAACTGCTGCTGGCTTCAGGAGATGTTAAAACCGTGCATGATGCCGTGGAGCAAGTTGGGCTAAGCCGAAGCGCCTTTTATAAATATAAGGATGGCATACATTTGGTTAACCAGCTGGAGCGTGAGCGAATTGTCAATATCTCTATTGATTTAGAGCATCAATCTGGAATGTTGTCCAGGGTGCTTGGCAGAGTGGCTGATTTCGGAGGCAATGTGCTGACGATCCAGCAAAGTATTCCACTGCAAGGCAGAGCCAACGTAGTCATCTCCGTAGAAATGTCCAGACTCAGTGAAGAGTTGGGTGTTCTACTGGAGGGCTTGGAAGATATCTCTGGAGTTAAACGTGTTCGCCTGATTGGGCAAGGTTAAGGCAATTCAGTTCATTAGACATAAGTTCGCGGGAGGGGAATGGATGAAACCGGTCAAAGTAGGATTGTTAGGTTTGGGGACGGTTGGAACGGGAGTCGTTCGAATCGTAGAAGGCAATCAGGAAGACTTGAGCAGACAAGTCGGTTCACCGATCATCATTGAAAAAATAGCTGTAAAAAACATAGAAAAATATCGTTCCATTGAAGTGGAGACAGCCAAGCTTACTGAGGACCCATGGGAAGTTATTCGGGACCCTGAAATTGATGTAATTATTGAAGTCATGGGCGGCGTTGATCAGACGAAGGAGTACATTCTTGAAGCGCTGGAGCGGGGGAAACACATCGTAACAGCAAATAAGGACTTAATGGCTTTGCACGGTTCTGAAGTATTAGCAAAGGCGCAGGAAAAGCAGTGTGATATTTTTTATGAAGCTAGTGTAGCAGGTGGTATCCCGATCATTCGTACATTAATTGAAGGCTTCTCCTCCGATCGCATTACCCGCATTATGGGGATTGTGAACGGTACGACAAACTTTATTTTAACAAAAATGAGTCAGGAAGGGGCCTCGTACGAGGAAGTTCTCAAGGAAGCGCAGGAGCTTGGGTATGCTGAATCGGATCCGACCTCAGACGTGGAAGGACTGGATGCAGCTCGTAAAATGGCAATTCTCGGCACGCTTGGTTTCCGCTCTAATGTAGAGCTCAAGGATGTAAGTGTCAGCGGCATTTCAAAGGTAACCAGTGAAGATATTGCTTTTGCTAAAAAACTAGGATATGAAATGAAATTGCTCGGGATTGCAGAGCGCCAAGGTGATGAATTTACGATAAACGTTCAGCCGACTATGGTACGCAAGCAGCATCCATTGGCTTCGGTGAACGGGGTATTCAATGCGGTGTATGTGCATGGTGAAGCAGTGGGTGAAACCATGTTTTATGGTGCGGGTGCAGGTGAAATGCCGACGGCAACATCGGTTGTAGCCGATTTAGTAGCTGTAGTGAAAAATCTCAAACTTGGTGTCAATGGGCTTAAAGCCATCGTTCCTTACAATCCCAAAAAAATTAGTAACGATGAAGATGTGTATTTCAAAAACTTCGTGCTTCTGCATGTGGATGATAAAGCAGGGGTGTTGGCACGGATTACGCAAGTATTTGCTGAATTTGATGTCAGTCTGGCATCTGTTGTGCAGCAACCGAATGAGGTTAACCCCGATGCTGAAATTATTATCGTGACTCATTTAGCCAGTAAAGCGAGTATGAAAAAGGTTTTGGAGCATTTTGAAACTTTGGACGTCATCCGTCGCATCAAGAGCGTATATCGAGTAGAGGGATAGTCAATAAAAGCAGGAGGAATTGTCTGTATGACCGTTTTAAAAACAGCAAGAGTGCGTGTGCCTGCGAGTACGGCCAACTTGGGTCCCGGCTTTGATACATTGGGCATGGCATTGTCCTTATATGCATGGATTGAAATGAAGGAGGCCGAACAGACGGCTTTTCATTTATACGGAAATGAAATGAATGGTGTTCCCCAAGATAAAACTAATCTGATTTTCAAGGTAGCACAAATGGTTTTTCGGGAAGCAGGTGTATCTGTACCTGAGCTCGATATTTCGATGTACTCGGATATTCCACTTACTCGTGGTTTGGGCAGCAGTGCTTCTGCCATTGTGGGCGCCTTGGTCGCTGCTAATACGTTGATTGGATCGCCTCTGCCGGATTCCAAGCTGTTCGATATGGCAAGCGCCATTGAAAAACATCCGGATAATGTTGGAGCTTCCCTGTTTGGTGGTATTATTACAGCGATGTGGGATGGCGAGCATGCTAGGCATTTACGACTTGAACCGGATGCTAATCTGGAGGTTATGGTAGTTATTCCAGATTTTCAGCTGTCCACGTCGAAAGCCAGAGAGGTTCTACCCGCGCATGTATCATTGAAGGATGCCGTATATAACATTAGTCATGCTTCCATGCTGGTAGCAGCATTGGCGTCGGGAAGAACCGATTTAATTGCCGAAGCGATGCGTGATCAGCTTCATCAGCCTTACCGTTCGGCGCTTGTGCCGGGTATGACAGAGATCCTGCAGGACGCGCACCATTATGGTGCCTTGGGTGTGGCTCTCAGTGGGGCTGGACCGACGCTGCTGGCATTGACGGATCAACGGGAGAATCGGAAAGCGGAGCTGGAGCAGTATTTAACGGATACCGTGAACAAAGAGGGGATCACTGCTTCTGTTTTAAAATTGCGCCCTGAGAGTGAAGGAGTTAAAGTATATACAGAAGGGAATACACTCCCTTTTATGGATATGATTAAAGGGGAACTTACGATATGAAACGAATTGCACTTCTTCCTGAGGGGACCGTTTCTCATGAAGCGATTAAGTATTTGTTAGGAGATACGTCCCATGAATTACTGTTTTACAAGCATATTGCGGACGTATTTCAGGCAGTAGACAAGGGACAGGCAGACTATAGTGTAATTCCCATTGAAAATACGATTGATGGCTCTGTAAGTTTGCATATGGATTGGCTTGTACATGAAGTAGACATTCAAATGCAGGCGGAATGGGTATATCCTTCAATTCAAAATCTTATTGGACATCGTAGTGAGTTTACGAAGGATTTGGACAAGCTGGATTTGAGCAAAGTGGTCAAAATTATGTCTCATCCTGTAGCGCTTCCCCAGTGTAAAGAATTCATACAGGCTTCCGCTCCTCAGGCCGAGCTGGAGAGTGCAGGAAGTACGGCAGAAGCCGTCGAAATTGTTAAACATAACCCCGGTAAAGGCTGGACCGCTCTCGGAACCAAGCTCGCGGCTGCCAAACACGGATTGGATATTTTGGCCAGCAAAGTAACGGATCACGATAACAACTTTACCCGCTTTGTCTTGATCGGCCATCAACCTATAAGTCTCCCGGGTACACCTGAAGGTCAGCGAACCAGTATTTTGGTCACGCCACCGCAGGATTTCCCGGGAGCGCTGCATCAGGTTTTATCCGCATTTGCATGGCGCAGGTTAAATCTGTCCCGTATTGAATCGCGTCCGACCAAAAAGCAATTGGGGAATTATTATTTTTACATTGAAGTTTTGGAATCTCTGCATTCCGTTCTGCTTCCGGCAGCCTTTGCAGAGATTGAGGCTTTGGGATGCCATGTACGTATTCTTGGCTCTTATCCAAGCTACAAGTATGTTGAAGCAGCGATCGAACCTATTTTAAAGGAACATTAATCGGAGGTGTGGTTTTAATGGCAGAACAATGGATCTATCTGGATGGGCAGCATGTGACTAAGGAAAACGCAAAGGTTTCCGTATATGATCATGGATTCTTGTACGGAGACGGTATATTTGAGGGCATTCGTATCTATAACGGGAATATTTTTAAATGTAAGGAGCACTTGGAGCGTCTGTATGATTCTGCGAAGTCCATTCAGTTAAACATTCCGTTGTCTCCTGATGAGATGTTGGAAGCAATGGCTGAAACGATTCGTCTTAACGAAATGCGTAACGGATATATCCGTCTGATTGTATCCCGAGGTGCAGGAAATCTAGGTTTAGATCCTCTTCGTTGTGCGAAGGCGAGTGTCATCATTATCGTGGAACAGCTCGCCATTTACCCGGAAGAAGCTTACTTGACTGGCCTGAAGACAATTTCTGTCTCTCAGCGTCGCAACATCCCAGATGCTTTGAATCCGAAGATTAAATCATTGAACTATCTCAACAATATCCTCGTGAAGATCCAGTCTAACTATGCTGGTGTAGGTGAGGCTATTATGCTCAATTCCCAAGGGTATGTGACGGAAGGCTCTGCGGACAACATTTTCATTGTCAAAAACGGAGTGTTATATACACCTCCTTGCTATTTGGGAGCGCTTGAAGGGATTACTCGTAATGCTATTATCGATTTGTGTGCTAAGCTTGGATACCCCCTTAAGGAACAACCTTTTACACTGCATGATGTATATGTTGCGGACGAGGTGTTTTTTACAGGAACTGCAGCAGAAGTTATTGCAGCTTATGAAGTGGATGGTCGTACGATCGGCTCCGGCGTTGCTGGCCCAGTGACTTTGGAGCTCTTGGCTGAGTTCCGGAAGATCGTGGATAAGGATGGCTACAAAGTGTGGCAGGACTAAAATAAAACCGAATCCTTTTAGCTGAATGCTCGTGAGAGTATTCGGTTGAGAGGATTTTTTTGTTTGTATGGGGTCATTCGCCGGGGAGGTGCATAGGATGTAATAACAGAAGCTGGGCGTTTATCCCGCCCGAACGAAAGTCTAGGAGGTTTGTGACCTGTGAAAATACACATCGTCAAAAAAGGTGACACTCTGTACTTGCTGGCACAGAAGTATAATGTGACGCTGGAGAAAGTTATTGCCGCCAATCCCCAATTGGCAGACCCTAATCAGTTGAGCATCGGCGAGAAAATTAAAATTCCAACAGACCCTGTTACGATGGAAACACAGCCGTCAACGGTATATCAACACAAGGTTAAGCAAGGAGATTCATTGTGGAAGTTGTCCAAGGCGTGGAATGTACCGCTTAAGCTAATTATTGATGCCAATTCCCAGCTTAAAAACCCGAACGCACTTCTGGTTGGAGAAACAGTTAATATTCCACACTACAAAGAAGAGGCGTCTGATTTTACTGAGAATAAAAAAAATACCGCAGTCAAAGAAGAGATGACACAGCCTAAACCTGAATCCCCAACCAAGCAAGAACTTACCCAGCCCAAGGCGGAGTTGACGCAGCCTAAGCAGGAGAATATGCCTAGCCCTAAAGAAGAGATGACACAGCCAAAAGAAACAGTGAATCCTCCTAAGCTTCCTGAATTAAAACTGCCTGAAGTTCCTATGGCACCCGTAAATCCTGCTCCACCTCAAATGCAGCCCATAGTTACCCAACCGATTGCATCTAAGCCACAGCTTCCTACAACTGTTGTGAAGCAACCTGTAGCTGAAAAATTTTGCGGCTGCACAAAATCGGAGCCGATGGTAAATTCCGAGTGGTCGATACAACAGCCGACATTTGATTATAGCCCACAAATAAATGCAATGCCGAACTCGTGGTATCCGGGGATTGGGTCTCCACAAACTTTGGGGAATGCGCCTATAAATACCTCCTTAGCAGAATATGCCTCTCCTACTGTAGTTTCTGATCAGGGCTATCATCATGAATGTGAGCATCCATGGTGCTGGGGGCCTGTGCAGACATCACCCATAAATGCCCATCCAACACCTTATCCTGCCTATTCAGATTGCTGCGCCCCCGGATATTATCCGAGTCATGAGGCGTCTGAAAATGCATCCTACCCTGTCTATCCTCCATTTATCCATCAAGGGCATCCACAGCAGTATCCAGAGAGTACAGTCCAGGGCAGTCAATGGAGCCAGGCATGGGGAGGACCTCAATATGGTTTGCCTGCGGGTGGAAACGTGTCCAACTATAGCCAGCTACAAGGACAACAATCTGCGAATTCCCCTTATCATCCGTTTGCGCATGGGAATGCACCTATGTATCCATTAGAGGGATATACAACCCCCTATATGTTTATGCCAGACTGTGGATGCCGGGAAGAGAACGTCCAGTCGGCACCAGCAATTCCAGGAACGCAGGAGATGGGTAACAATCTGACTATTGCATCCCAAAATGAAGTTGTTTCTTCTTCTAAACCAAAGGATCGTAGCGTGCGTAAAGGTAAATCAAAAGACGGTTCTGGCAGTACATCCAAAGAAGAGACGTCCAAAGCCAAGGTTTCCAGTAAAAATGCTAGCAATAAGAAGCAAAAATCCCATAATTCAAGTGGAGGAGAACCCCGTTCCTCATCCTATAATGCTCGTTCACGTAAAAATCCATGGATTAAGGACTGACGTGGCTAAATGTAAAAAGAGAGGGTCCTCCTAGTAGTGCCCCGGCTTTATTATTCATTAAGAGAAAGAAATGAATGTTAAAGAGACTGTTATTCTGCTTGTGGGAATAATGGTCTCTTTATTTAAATGCAGTGATTTAAAGATGAAAAAAGAATTTAAAAAAAGGTATTGCTATTTAGCGTATTTATGTGGTATATTATTATAGCTGTCTTTTACAAGATAGTTAGCAACACGAAAACAAAGCAGAATTGATTAAAAAATTCTCTTGAAAAAAAGTGTTGCAAAGACGTAGAAAACATGATATATTATTTAAGTCGCCGCTGAGATGCGGTGGTGAAACAAAGCGAGACATTATGCAGGTTTGATCTTTGAAAACTGAACAACGAGTGAGTAAAATGATTTTGTTCGCAAAATCAAACAAGAGATATTTTTATCTCGTCAGTTTCAAAATGAGCTTATCGCTCTTTCTATAAACCAACTTCGGTTGGTCTTTAATGGAGAGTTTGATCCTGGCTCAGGACGAACGCTGGCGGCGTGCCTAATACATGCAAGTCG
>NZ_WUDQ01000157.1:0-7640 GCF_009827695.1 Paenibacillus sp. OT2-17
CCAGACGAGTTTGTGCGCACGGTTGAAGTGATCGCCCCAGGTTTTGGAGGCATTCATCTTGAAGACATCAAGGCGCCAGAATGCTTCTATATTGAAGACAAATTAAAAGAAAAACTGAACATTCCGGTTTATCATGATGATCAGCATGGAACGGCAGTTGCTGTGCTTGCAGGGTTATTTAATGCCTTAAAACTTGTGGGCAAAAAAATGGAGGATGTGCGCATCCTCATCAATGGAGCAGGAGCTTCGGGTATTGCCACCGCCAAGCTATTGCTTGTTGCAGGAGCGAAGCGTATGGTTCTCTGCGATATTAATGGTGCCTTGGTCGAAGGCGACACCTCTCTCAATGAACCTCAGCAGCAAATCGCCAAGCTGACGAATCGCGATAAAGAAACAGGCAGTCTTGCAGAAGTTATCAAAGGCAAGGACATCTTTATCGGCTTATCGGTTGCAGATGTGATGACAAAAGAAATGGTGCAAACCATGAGCAATGAAAGCATCATTTTTGCCCTTGCCAATCCAATTCCAGAAATTTTGCCGGAGGAAGCACACAAAGGCGGAGCAAGAATTGTTGCGACCGGCAGATCGGATTTTCACAACCAAATCAATAACCTGCTGGCATTCCCCGGTATTTTCAGAGGCGCGTTTGATGCCAAAGCCACGGACATCACGATGGAAATGAAATTAGCGGCAGCCAGAAGCATTGCAGAACTGGTAACAGATGAGGAGCTTGATGATACCTATATCGTTCCAGATTCGATTGACAAAAGAGTAAGTGCAGCAGTTAGTAAAGCAGTAAAAATCGTCGCAGAACAAAGCGGTGTTGTAAGAAAATAAAGACATTGTCTTTTCAGAACAAATAAACAGGATGCGCATCCTATCCTTTCGCTTACAGAGTGTGGGATGCGTCATTCTGTTTATTCTGACTTCCATGCAGAAAACGGTGATCATTATGGCTATGTGGATGGAACATTTGCGTGAAGAGATTTTAAATCCAACCTCTGAAGACGCTCAAAGAAAGCTTCGCGATTTCCTCAAGCGCCAAGGTCTTAGAATAGACCATCAAATTGAATATACGCTGGAAATTATAGATGGCAGCGACATTGCCGCTACAGGTTCCTTTTCAGGCAGTGTACTAAAGTGCATTGCTGTGGATGAAGCTTATAAAGACCAGGGGCTATCGGCACAAATCGTTAGCCATTTAGTAAATGAAGAATACAGGCGGGGAAGGGCTCACTTGTTTATTTATACAAAACCTGTAAATAAACAAATTTTTAAGGAACTCGGCTTTTATCCAATCGTGGAGGAATCCTCCAAGGCTGTCTTGTTGGAAAACCGATGGGATGGTGTCCAGCAGTATCAGCAAGAGCTTTTGCAGGAATCGGGCGATCTTGTGCCTTCGGCTGTGATTGTCATGAACTGTAATCCATTTACACTTGGACATCTGCATTTAATCGAGCATGCAGCAGCGGTTTGGGAAAAGGTACATCTTTTTGTAGTCTGGGAGGACCAATCCATTTTTCCATCAGATGTTAGATACAGACTAGTGGAAGAAGGCGTGAGACATTTGGCCAATGTGGTCTTGCACAAAGGCAAAGACTATATCATCTCGGGCGCAACGTTTCCTTCTTACTTTCTCAAAAATGATGAAGAGGCAGCAAGTACGCATATATTACTAGATTTAAAAATATTTAGCCAGTATATAGCTCCGTTGCTAAATATTCAAAAACGGTATATCGGTCAGGAGCCAAGCTGTGACTTGACCCGCAGGTACAACACGATCATGAAAAAAATACTGCCTTCCGTTGGAATCGAGGTAGAGGAAATACCGCGACTGCTATGGAAAGGGGAGGCAATCAGCGCCTCTGCGGTCCGTAAATATATCTGTCTGGGTCAAATGGATAAAGTGAAGAAGCTTGTACCGGACACGACCTATCAATTTTTATTGTCAACGGAAGCTGGAGAAATTATCAGGCGTGTCAGGGAGATGTCATAACATGTACTCATATGAGGTTACCCTTGAAGAAATGCTACAGGCACGCGAAAACCGGGTAGATAGACAAAGACAACTGATCAGCAGGTACACGGTACCTCTGATCAGCATGACGATCAATATCCCGGGACCACAGAAGTCCTCTCCAACTAGTAAATACGTTTTTCATGAAGGCTATCGTATCTTGATGAGTCAGCTGGCGGTGAACCAAATGACACCGCTGCACAGTGAAACGTATGATCTGCTAACAGGCCCAGAAGCATATGTTGCCGTTCAGGCAGACGCGCGAATATTGAAAAATTTGGTCATCGCGATTGAAGATGGGCATCCACTAGGAAGATCACTGGATCTGGATGTAATTGGACCCAATGGAAGGGCAATCTCCAGAGATGAACTTGGCTTGGGGAAGCGAAAATGTCTCATGTGCGAGCAGGCTGCGCATGGTTGTGGACGGAGTAGAGCACATGCACTTCCCGAATTGCTGGAAGCTATCAAAGCATTGGTGGACAGTTATACGCGAAAGCAACAAGTAGTCAAACGAGCATGATCGTTCATCATCATTAAAAAATCCAGAGAAGAAGGTTGTTAGTATGTATGATTGCAACAAGCCTATTAAGTGAAAGCCTTGGTCAACAGGCTGTCCTTGCGCTGCTAACAGAGGTCTCCGCCAGCCCAAAGCCGGGACTCGTAGATCGGTTTAATCGTGGTGCTCACAAGGATATGGACTTCTTTACGTTTATGTCTAGTGCGGCCGCACTTTCCGGCCATTTTGAAAGATGTACAAAGGCGGGTGGTTCCTTTCATGGAGAGGATCTCCGTATACTATTTGCGAATCTACGCCCCTTGGGACAGGAAGCAGAACAGGCTATGTTTGCCGCAACAGGCGGGGTGAACACACATAAAGGTCTTATTTTTTCGCTAGGAATTATTTGTGCCGCCGCCGCGTATTGTTGTACGACACGAGCAACTGCTAGCAGGCTGGATGAACAAGTAATTTGTGAGACCATTGCTCAGATGACCAAAGGTTTATGTGCGAGTGAGCTTGCATCCCTAAAAAAATCAACAGGCTTAACGGTCGGCGAACGGTTATATAAAGAGTGGGGCATGACTGGCATACGTGGCGAGGTGGAAGCAGGCTTTCCCACTGTGCGAGAGTATGCTCTGCCCGTCTATCGTGAGTTGAAGTCATCGCAACGATACCATGTGAATGATATCTGTGTTCAAACCCTGTTACAACTGATGGTTGTCAACGAAGATACGAATGTCGTTGGTAGACACGATAGGGAGATGCTAACCTATGTCCAGCAATATGCCAAGCAGGCGCTAGAGGCGGGCGGTATCTTGTCAGAGAGAGGTGTCGCCATGATTCATCAAATGAACGATGATTTTGTGCAAAAAGATGTTAGTCCGGGTGGTTCCGCTGATTTACTGGCAGTCACAATCATGTTGGAATATTTATGTCTAGCACCACCTGCAATATAACGGCAATGTGGTTCATAGCCGACCTATTTTAATGAAAAAGGGTTGTCCCCAAAGTGATATGTCCCCCTCAAAACAGACAGGTTAATTCGTAAAGACCTACTGCTGTAAGAGGGGTTTTTTTATGAAAAGAGATAATTGTGAATGATGCTGTGTAGAAGTGAGCCTTGAGGCCTTTCATATATGAAAACCTGCATAATAGGAAATAAGGTTGGATTTTTATGGTTAAATGTGTTACGCTTACTTTCCTTTTTTTGTGTCGGAGCAAGTGAATGCGATGCAGAAATCGAGACTTGATATTCTTAGGAGGTAACTGAAATGGAGAATGAGTTTCAAAGTGCCTATCAAGAAGAACAGCACAGGCTGTCGCTTGCTATGGAGGAAATTGATCGGAGATTGGAACGGCTTCGCAATACGCCGGTGTACACCGGGCATGATTTTACGGAGCAAGTGCTGGAATCGGCACGGGAGGAAAAACGTCAGGCTTTGGCCAAAAGCTCACAGGAGCCTTATTTTGGTCGTATGGATTTTGACGAGCGTGGCAGAGGGCAGCGGAAGCCACTTTATATCGGTAAAATTGGAGTGGAGCGTGAAGAAACGTCAGCGTATCCGCTGGTGATTGATTGGCGTGCACCGATTGCCAGCTTGTTTTATTCGTTTACAGGTGGTGAAGAAACCGCGTCTTACGAAGCTCCTGAGGGAACCATTGAGGGCTTGGTCTATCTGAAGCGTAATGTTGTCATTCGGAAAAAAATCCTGGAACGGGTAGCCGATACATATAATCGTGAAAGCGACGAGCCTGCCGTTTCTGATGAGTTTCTCGTTTATCGTTTGGGAGAAAACAAGGATAACCGTTTACGGGATATCGTGTCTACCATTCAGGCGGAGCAGGATCAGATCATCCGCGCGGCTAAAAATACTGCCCTCGTTATTCAGGGGGTAGCGGGTAGTGGCAAGACGACGGTAGCGCTGCATCGTCTCGCATTTTTGCTGTATCAATACAAGGATCAGGTATCAGCGGACAAAATGGTGATTTTCGCACCAAACCATATGTTTCTCGACTATATTTCAGATGTACTTCCAGAGCTGGGGGTCGGGAATATTCAGCAAAGTACATTTGCAGACTGGGCATTGGACTTGTTGGGTTTGGATTTACCTTTGGCTGATCCTGCCGAAACGTTATCTTATTGGTTTGAGAGTGGCAGTCTGAGAAAGGAATCCATGGATGAGGCGCCGGGAAGATTCAAGGGTTCGGTTCATTTTATGGAGTTGCTTCAAGCTTTTGTTGAACGACTGGAGCCCATCTCCGTGCCCGAGGGGGATTTTTCACCATGGGATGGAGCGGTGCTGCCACAAGCTGAGATTTTGAATTGGTTTAATGAGGAATATAAGCCTTATCCGCTCGCGAAGCGGAAGGAGCGTGTGCTGGCAAGAGTGCACCGCTGGATTGAAATGGAACTGAAAAAGTCGCCTTCGGCGGCAGCGCTCAAGGAACGCAAGAAAAAGGCAGGGACACGGGAAAAGGCATATGCTAAAAAATGGCCACAATATGACGCACTGACGCTCTATAAGCAGCTTTTTCAGGCAGCTAAAGGGTTACCCGCAGATACGGCTGCGGAGATGAAGGCTTCTCTGCCAACTGCTATTTTTAAGACCACACAGTCGGACCTGCGAAAACAGATTATCCGTGAAGAAGATCTGACTGCGTTAGTGTATCTTCACGTGCTGATTCATGAGGTAGAGTCATCTCAACGTTTTGACCATGTGGTCATTGATGAAGCGCAGGATTTTTCACCTTTTCATATCGCATTGCTGGATTTGTTCGTGAAAGGGCATTCCTTCACTATACTAGGCGATTTATCGCAGGGCATTCATGAATACCGTGGCGTACATGCGTGGGAGGAAATGAGTTCTCTTTTTGCGCCGGAACATACAGGGTATTTTGCACTTACGCGGAGCTATAGATCAACCTTGGAAATTATAGAATTTGCAAACACGATTTTGGAGCAGGGAGTTCGCGGCGGTATTACGGCAGTTCCGGTATTTCGTAGTGGCGATCCGGTGCGTACGATGTCTTACGACTCATCGGTGCGTGAGCAGAGTTTGCTCACCGCTCTAAAAGAGCTGTCCTCCAAGGAGTATCGTACTGTTTCTGTGCTGACCCGTACCTTAAAAGAGGCTGTGGAGCTACATGAGGTTTTCACAAGCGCGGGGTTGGATGTGAATTTGATTGACGGTGGTAAAAAGCAATATGAAGGCGGATTGTCGGTACTGCCTGTGTACCTATCCAAAGGTCTGGAGTTCGATGCAGTTATTGTGGCGGATGCCGACCATGAGCATTATGGAGAACGGGCATGGGATGCCAAGCTGCTGTATGTAGGATGTACCCGTGCGCTGCATGAGCTGTGGCTATTGCATGATGGCTCACTTCCTAGTTACGTACAGGCACAGACGGAGTAAGCAGAAAAAGCGTTGTAAAGCATCGCCTGAGTTGTTGTATTCCTTTTTGTTTACTGTTTATCTTAGTGATGGAAATTATGAAGTCATGTGAGTCGAAGAACAGCCACGAAATTCATCTTTCGTCTAAGGCTGTTCTTTCTTTTTTTGTAAGCGACTGACTTGGAGATCTACAGCTGTACCGTGACCATGCTATCTGCAACTTGTTAACGGATATGGTAGAATAAGAGGCGGTTTACACCGTATCAGGATTATAGATGACTTGAATTTTCATGATTTTCAACCGTATGAGCGAACATAGTATGTTTTCAAAGAAAAAGAGAAAGTGTTCGTTCATAAACCATAAGGAAGTGAATGAAATGGACTTATTTTCATATTCCCAAGAGTCAACGCCAAGCAATCGGTTGCTTGCGGATCGCTTGCGTCCGACTTCGCTGGATGAATATATTGGACAGGAGCATGTTGTGGGTCCGGGTAAGCTGTTGCGAAGAGCTATAGAGGCAGATCAGGTTTCTTCTATTTTGTTGTACGGACCACCGGGGTGCGGCAAAACAACGCTGGCACATATCATCTCACAACACACGCAAGGAGATTTTGTACGTCTGAATGCTGTAGAAGCATCTGTGAAAGACGTAAGAGAAGTCATTGACCGGGCACAGACGAATAAATCGATGTATGGCAAAAAAACCATTTTGTTTCTCGACGAGGTACATCGTTTTAACAGTTCACGTCAGGATGCACTGCTGCCTGCGGTGGAAAAGGGCACGATCGTGTTTATTGGCGCCACCACTGAAAATCCCTTTCACTACGTCAACGGCGCTTTAATGAGCCGTTCTACGTTGTTCCAGCTTGAAGCGCTAACGCAGGAGCATTCGCTGGCTGCTATGCGCCGTGCCTTGAGCGATGCGGACAAAGGGCTCGGCTACATGCAGCTTCAGGTAGATGAAGCTGCACTGGCTCACATCGCGTCCATGGCGAATGGTGATATCCGCCGCGCTTTGAACGCGCTGGAACTGGCGGCGCTCACGACGCCTCCGCTGGCAGACGGCACGATTCACGTGACACTGGAAGTCGCAGAGGAATCCATCCGTCGCCCGATTGTCAAAGCAGATGAATCCACGCAGTATGACGTGCTGTCGGCCTTTCACAAAAGCATTCGCGGCTCCAGCGACGCCGCGCTGTTCTGGTTTCTGTACGCCGTAGAAAAGCTCGGCATGGACCCGATGACCTTTATCCGCCGCCTCATCGCTGCGAGCAGTGAGGACATTGGCCTGGCGAACCCGCAGGCAATGGTGCAAGCGGTGAGTGCGCTTGAAGCCTATCGCAATAACGGCTGGCCCGAGGCCAAACTGAACATTGCACAGGCCATTTTGTTTGCTGTGGAAAGCCCCAAATCGAATGCCGTATATACGGCAATTTCACGGGCCATGTCGGCTATGGACGATATCAAATCGGCCGAGGTGCCACTCCATTTGCGTGATGCACACTACAAAGGCTCGGAAAAGCTCGGTCATGTTGGCTATCAATATCCACATAATTATCCGAATCATTATGTGAAGCAGCAATATTTGCCCGATTCGATAGCAGACCAAACCTTCTACAAGGCTACTGAGCAGGGGAATGAATCCAAAATCAGGCAAAACCAGCGGTGGCGGGATTCCCAGTCTTAATATATATGTACGACTTAATATACAGAGTGTGTACGAAATAG
>NZ_WUDQ01000158.1:0-7577 GCF_009827695.1 Paenibacillus sp. OT2-17
GGGAACGGTTTTGGTGTACAGGGAAACCTGGATCCTTATGTGCTTACTGCGCCAATCGATGTTATCAAGCAGTATGCGAAAACCATTGTAGATGAAGGCATTTTGGAGCCGGGTTACATTTTCAATCTCGGCCATGGTTTATTTCCTGAGGCCTCGCTAGATAAGCTAAGAGAGCTTACTAATTATGTACATGAGTATTCCCGCTCGGTTTTGTCAAAAAATGAATACATTAGAAATGTTAAGAGGTGATCTGTTAATGAAAACAAAAGTGGGTGTACTGGTCATGTCCTACGGGACGCCGGAGAGTCTGGATCAGGTGGAAGCCTATTATACACATATTCGTCGCGGCAATGCTCCCTCGCCGGAGCAGTTAAAGGAATTAAAGGATCGTTATGAAGCTATTGTAGGCGGTGTGTTTCCGCTGCGGCAGAACACGGATCGGCAGGTTCAAAATTTGCAGGAAACCTTAAATCGGGAAAATCGCAACCCGGACATTGAATTTATCTGTTATCAGGGACTCAAACATGCCAAACCGTTTATTGAAGACGGTGTGGAAGCTATGGTGCAAGATGGCATTCGTACAGCGGTGGGTGTCGTGCTGGCTCCTCATTATTCCGTTATGAGTGTAGGCACTTATATTAAGCGCGCACAGGCTAAGGCACAGGAACTGGATCTAGCCATATCATTTGTGGAGAGCTATTATCTTCATCCAAAGCTGATTAAGACGCTGACTGAGCGTGTAAACGCCAAACTGGCGCTTTTTGAAGAAGCTGGAGCCAAGCGGGACGAGGTTCGTGTTCTGTTTAGTGCGCACAGCTTGCCTGAGCGGATTTTGGCTATGGGTGATCCTTATGTTGAGCAATTAATGGCTACTTCGCAGGCAGTTGCGGACAAGGCGGGAATTACCAACTGGCAGTTTACATGGCAAAGCGCCGGTCGTACAGCAGAGCCATGGCTGGGGCCAGACATTTTGGATACCATGCACAGTCTTAAAGAGGAGCAAGTGGAATATGTGCTGGCTGCGCCAGTTGGCTTTGTTTCTGATCACTTAGAGGTGTTATACGATCTGGATATTGAAGCACAGGCGTTAGCGAAGGAATTGGATATGCGTTTTCAGCGTATTGATTCACTCAACAGTGATCCACTGTATATGGAGACGCTTAGTGATGTCATCATAGACCAATGGAAAAAGGGATGAGGACATAATGGAGCAAAAGTTACGTAATATTGTAATTGTAGGCGGAGGCTTGACCGGGCTTAGCACTGCTTTTTATACACGAAAAATGTACAAAGAAGCTGGCTACACACCTCGAATTACGCTGGTGGAGAAAGCTTCCGTGCTGGGCGGGAAAATTGAAACGCTGCATAAAGATGGTTTTGTAATTGAAAAGGGGCCAGATTCCTTTCTGGCCCGTAAAACGGCCATGATAGACCTGGCAAAAGAGCTGGAGTTGGATCATGAACTGGTGAGCACAAATCCTGAGGCTAAAAAGACATACATTTTGCATGAAGGACAGCTTCATCCGATGCCTCCTGGGCTGGTGCTGGGGATTCCAACAGAGCTGAAACCTTTTTTGCGCAGCGGCTTGATCTCTCTAGGCGGGAAAATGCGGGCTATGATGGATTTTGTCATTCCGCCTCGCCGTGTACCGGGAGATGAGGCGTTGGGTGATTTTATTGAACGCCGACTGGGCAAAGAAGTGCTGGAAAATGTAACCGAGCCACTGCTGGCGGGGATTTATGCTGCCAACATGAAGACGCTAAGTTTGCAGGCGACCTTCCCACAATTTGCTGAGGTAGAGCAGCAATACGGAAGCCTCATTCACGGGATGATGACAGGCCGAAAACCAGCTGAAACACATACAGGTACGAAAAAAAGCGCCTTTTTGACCTTCCGTCAAGGCTTGCAAAGTTTGGTGCATGCGTTGCTGAATGATTTGTATGACTGTGATTTACGCACCGGAATTGCTGTTACAGAATTCACAAAGATCACGGAAAGTGGAGACAGCCCATATCGCGTTATGCTGGACAATGGAGAGACGCTGGAGGCGGATGATATTTTTGTAACGACTCCCAACTTTGCTGCTGCGCCGCTATTGCGAGATCATGTCAATGTGGCTGCACAGGAAGCCGTTAATTATGTCTCCGTAGCAAACGTGGTCATGGCCTTCGATAAAAATGATATTGAGAATGTCTTTGACGGTTCTGGTTTTCTGGTCCCTCGCAAAGAAGGACGCAGCGTGACCGCTTGCACATGGACGTCTGCCAAGTGGCTACATACTAGCCCGGATGATAAGGTGCTGTTGCGCTGTTATGTAGGGCGAGCAGGAGCTGAAGACACTGTAGAGTTACCGGATGATGAGCTGATTGCACTGGTACGTAAGGATTTGAAAGAGATGATGGGAGTTACAGCAACTCCGCTGTTCACGGAAATTACACGTCTTCGCAATTCCATGCCGCAATATCCGGTAGGGCATCCGCAGGCTATAGCTGATTTGCGGGAAGAGTTACGCACTGCCATGCCGGGAGTGTATGTGTTGGGTGCTGGCTATGATGCGATTGGTTTACCGGATTGCATCCGTCAGGCTAAGGAATGGGCCTCCCATGCCGTCCAAACGACACAGCAGGAAGCGGTCAAGGTACAGGTGTAAATGTTCAATGATGAACCCTTCGCGATCCAGGCGAGGGGTTCTATTTATATTGAAATTTGATATATAATGGAGAAGGTGTAAAATTCGCCAGCTAATAAAGAAGTTATGCATATGCAATAGCATAGAAGGAGTGAAGAATGTACCCTCCCAGATCACAGAGAAATGAAGGTCGCAAGAAAGCAAGAAAACCAAAAATAGGCAAGGCTTGGATTATTACGAATCTGGTCCTGCTGCTTATGATCGTAGGTCTTTTCGGTTATTATTACATATTTGAACACGACAACAGTGGCTCTCTTGCGGAAAATGCCGGGTATTCGCAAACGGAGAAGAAAATCCAAACGGAATCTGCTAGTGAAGAGCGGTCTACTCCCTCGGTCAGTGAAAATGTTACAAACTTGTCAAATAAACAGCTGGACGAAGGCTCCCATGCAGATAAGCAATTTGCTGACGATGAAACGAAGCAATCTGCTGCTTCAGACACAAGCCATCGTCCCGCGACAACGTCTGACACAAATGCTCCCGAAGGCAGCTCTTCAGGAGCAAAATTATCCTCGGGGAAAGACGGGCAGGGAGGGAACGATACGTCCAAGGATGTATACGACGGTAATCCATCCGCCGATAAGGGAGGAACGGAGGATGTGAAAAAATCCAAAACAGACGGTGCAGATTCTCCGACAGTCACGCTTCACTTTGTAGGGGATGTGCAATTTTCCGGTAAAGTTGAGCAGCGATTGGAACAGAATGGGTTTGAGTTTCCGTATCAATATCTCGGAAACTTGTTTCATAAAGACGATCTGACGATTGCCAATCTGGAAACGCCCGTGACAACGAATGGTGTGGGTGCGTTAAATAAAACGTATGTGTATAAATCTTCGCCCAAGGCGTTAACTGCGTTGGCTGCGGCAGGGATAGATGCTGTCAATTTGGCCAATAATCACATTTTGGATCAGGGCACGGGCGGATTACTGGATACACTGAAGTATCTGGATGAAAAAGGTATAGCCCATGCTGGAGCCGGACGTAATGCACAAGAAGCGTATGCGCCGCATTATTTTGAACGTAAAGGGATCAAAATTGCGTTGTTGGGGACTACACGTGTCATGCCTGAAGCCAACTGGAATGCGGGAGCCAAACTGCCCGGTGTAGCAGGAGCCTATGATTCGTCCGCTATCGTAAAGTCCATCCGTGAGGCACGAATGCAGGCCGATCTGGTGATTGTCATTGCCCATTGGGGGAAGGAGCGCGCTACTGCACTTGAGCCCCATCAGACCGAGTTATCGCATGCTTTTATTGATGCTGGAGCTGATCTTGTCATTGGCGGTCATCCACATGTGCTTCAAGGGATGGAGCAATATAAAGGTAAATGGATCGCATACAGCACAGGCAATTTCATTTTTTCTAAATCAACGGTGCCAGCCACTTGGGATACAGCGATATTTCAGGCAACCTGCACCCGAAAAGGGGCTTGCGAAATGAAGCTGACCCCTTATCGGGCGGAGCTGGGTCAACCGATCCCATTGAAGGATACGGAGGCCAGCAAAATTTTGCAGAGAGTGGCGGCACTGTCACCGGGAAATGTCTCGATAGGGACGGATGGTACAGTAAGCACTCAATAGAAGTTCGAAAAGAAATTTTTTATATGGAAATTGACGGAATGATCGTATGAGGGACTCCTTTGTGGATGGAGGTCATAACAAGATGAATCATTTGTGCGTGGCTCACCGCGGTTTTTCGGGTATTGCTCCCGAGAACACGATGGCAGCCTTTAAGCTTGCGTTGGAGCAGCCGTTTGTACACTGGGTTGAGCTGGATGTACAGCTGTCAAAGGACGGTGTTCCGGTGGTAATTCATGATTTTACGCTGGAGCGAACGACGAATGGTACAGGGAAAGTAAAGGATTCAGACTGGAAAGCATTGCAACAACTTGATGCTGGTAGCTGGAAAAGTGCAGAATACCGTGGAGAAATGATTCCTTCCCTCGCACAGGTACTGGATTTATGTCGTGGCCGCGTATCACTCAATATTGAGCTTAAAACAGCGGGAGATATGTATCCGGGACTGGAGAAAGCCGTACTCCGTGAAATTGTGATGAGAGGGATGGAGGGAGAGGTGGTATTAACCTCTTTTGAGCGTGCCGCAGTACGCCGGGCTAAGGAGCTGTCTCCTGAGATCCGTACCGGATTGATTATCGATGCGCGTCCAGATGATTTGGCAACGCAACTGGAGCAGCTACAATGCACTTTTTTATCCATAGGCTATCCGCGTTTGGATCGAAACCTGATGAAAGATCTCACCGGACGCGGTATTACTGTCATGGCGTGGACGGTGGATGACCGCCGTATAATGCGAAGATTGTCCTCATTGCATCCTGAATTGATGATTTGCACTAATTGGCCGGATCGCTGGGAGCAGGTTTTTTTGCTTTCCAAGCACCGGATGTGGCACTATATACGTAAACTTATTCGTTAATCAATTGAACTACATACGCGGGAAGGGTGACGGATCGTGATGAACGTGGAAATTCGTAATGTTTACTGTGTTGGGCGCAATTATAAGCTGCATGCGGAGGAGCTGGGTAATGAGGTTCCCGCAGAACCGATGATTTTTTTGAAGCCGTCTCATGCAGTCGTGCCGCTGGATGGCGCCACGCTGGAGCTTCCTCAGGGGCAGGGAGATATTCATTTTGAGACTGAGCTGGTCGTGGCTGTAGGACGTAAATACGAACCAGGCATGTCTGCAGATACGTGTCTAAACGCATTTGCATTCGGCATTGATTTTACCCTGCGTGATGTACAAAGTATCCTCAAGAAAAAAGGCCATCCATGGACCGCCGCCAAAGGCTTCAAATCGTCTGCTCCCGTGACACCATTCCTGCCTTTAGAAAAATTGGACATGCTGGAGCAGCAGGATTTTTCCTTGCTCAAAAATGGACAGGAAGTCCAGCGTGGACATGTTAAGGATATGATTTTTTCTATCCAGCACATCGTTGAATATATAGCGACTCATTATGGGCTGGGTGAAGGGGATATTATTTTTACAGGTACTCCAGCAGGAGTAGGGCCTACAGCAAGCGGGGATCGCTTTGAGCTTTTCTGGGGGAGTGATCGTCAGGGAAGCTTCACCATTGCATAAATTTGTGAACGGCATCTATGAAGAGGATTAAAAAAGGGAATGTTCTTGGTAGTTGGGAAGTAAAGAGCGATTCCCGTAGATAAGCATTGTGAAGGCCGTGTCCTGTGCCAAAGCATGGGACACGGCTTTTATATAAGTGTAGAGCATTGTACAATAATATACAGAACGAAAAAAGAAAAACGGAGATTCATTTCAAAAGCGGGGGTATATCATGGACTGGATCATCGGATTGCTTTGTGCTGCTGTGGTGGCGGGAGCTGCATTTTATAAAAAATCCTTAACCTTATCTGGCTTTGCCGCGGCTGTACTGATGGGAACCGTATATTATGGGGCGGGTAACCTGTTCTGGTTCGGCACATTGCTCTTGTTCTTTATCACGTCGACCCTCCTGTCGAGGTTTAAAAAGGAGCGCAAGGCTGAGCTGGAAAAATCGTATGCCAAAACCGGAAACCGGGATGCAGGCCAAGTATGGGCCAATGGGGGATTAGGTATGCTGTTATGCCTGGGCTATGCGATATGGCCTCATGTTACGTGGCAGCTGGCTTTTGTCGGTGTCATGGCTACGGTAACATCCGATACGTGGGCAACGGAATTTGGCAGCCTGAGTCGTAGGCCACCCCGTTCGGTGCTTAACGGGAAGGTGCTGGCACCCGGAACCTCAGGTGGAGTATCTGTATTGGGAACGGCTGCGGCCTTGGCTGGGGGTGTACTGATCGGCATAGGTGCATGGGGCTTTGGACACGCCATAGGAACGCCGAGCTTGCCGTTATGGTTGTGGGCACTGGTTGGAGGTATATCCGGTAGCGCCGGGGCCTTTGCTGATTCCTATCTAGGTGCTACAGTGCAAATGATGCGTTCCTGCACGGTTTGCGGACGGGAAGTAGAAGTAGACTCACATTGTGGACAAACGACGGTCTATGTACGAGGCTGGCGTTGGATGAGCAATGATCGGGTGAATAGCATTAGTTCTATTTTCGGAGGATTGGTCGCTCTTGCAGGTATTTTTTTTATACTTTGAACACAGAGCTGGAGATCATTACAAGGAAAAAATTGTTATAAGAATTGACCGTGTTTCAATCCTTGTATAAGGAGGTGCTAAGATGGGCGATATACAAGGAGATAAATATGAAGCTATTTTGGACGCCGCTTACACCGTCTTTGGCACCAAAGGCTTTTATGAAAGCAAAATTTCCGAGATTGCAGAACAAGCGGGAGTTGCCAAAGGCACAGTATACTTGTACTTTAAAAGCAAAGAGCAGCTATTTACAGCAGTCACACGTAGAGATTGCGAGCAATACCTAGCCGAAATGCAAGGCGCATTAATCAATCGTACTTTGGGAGAAGGACTGCTGCGGATGGCAAATTTGCATCTGCACTACTATTTCAAGCGCAAGCAGCATACTAAATTATTTTTTATGACCCCCAACAGTGACCCCGACCTAATGGAGTTTATGTGGGGATTTATCCAGGACTATACTGATTTGGTCAAAAATAAACTGGCGTCAGAGGGTGTACAGCAGTCTGAGTTTCATGCGAAGGCATTCATTGGTATGTTGGAACGCCTAAAAATGGATATTTTATTGAATAAAGATTTCCGCGAATGTGACGTAGATCAGACGGCTGAATTAGCGGCGAACTTATTTATGCATGGCTGTAAAGCCGGGGTACAAAAATCCTGACATCTTGTTGCTATAAAACCGTACTGACTTCGTTCAGGTAACGGTTTTTTTAATCATTGGCTGTGTCTGTGTTAAAATAAACAGGATGCATCACAAAATAGGGGAAGAGTAGGGA
>NZ_WUDQ01000159.1:0-7569 GCF_009827695.1 Paenibacillus sp. OT2-17
ATGGGCATTCAGGATGTCGTTGATACGATCGTATCTTATTGCTTAACGGAGAAGGATGGAGAGATCAGCCAATGATATATACTGTATGCGCCAGTATTTTGCGTCTCATTTACCGCGTTCTGTTTAGACTTGAGGCGGTAGGCAGGGAAAATGTTCCTGCCGAGGGCGGAGTACTGTTGTGTTCTAATCATATTAGTAATCTTGACCCTCCTACAGTCGGTATTTTGTTGAAGCGAAAAGTTCACTTTATGGCAAAAGCCGAGCTGTTTAATGTTCCTGTACTAGGTCCACTCATTGGGAAACTGGGAGCTTTTCCAGTCAAACGCGGTGGTGTAAGTAAGGAATCCATTAAGCTGGCATTGAACATTTTGCGTGACGGTAAGGTTATGGGGATCTTTCCCGAAGGCTCCAGAGGAGCTGGGGGAATCGGTAAAAAGGGTGCTGCAAGCTTTGCGCTACGCAGTGGAGCGGCTGCCGTTCCGGTCGCCATCATTGGTGATTACAAGCTTTTCCGTAAAACGAAAGTGTTATACGGTAAACCTGTCAATTTGGACGCTTACCAAAAGGGTGCCGATATCGAAGGAGATCCGCTTGAACTGGCAACAGAAGCAATTATGTCTCGTATTCGCACGATGAAGGAAACGGGTAAGCCTACGAATAACTGAAAGGCTTGCATGAATTGTGTCTAAGCTCGGAAAACTAGAACAAAAGTTTATTTATGTTTTGAACTCTGCCATGCGCAGGTTTAAATAAATGGTTTTTTTTGAATTGAGGAGGGTATTGACATGTCGGAAGAAATTAAAAATCAAGAAGCTGCTGAAGCGGCAAATCAAGACGAGCTCGATCAAATCGTCTCCCTGAAAAAAGGTGACACCGTTAAGGGTACAATCGTGAAATTGGAAGATAACCAAGCGGTAGTAAGCATTGGATATAAATACGATGGAGTTATTCCAATTCGCGAGTTGTCTTCTGGTCTGGATAACGCAGAAGAAGCAGTACAAGTAGGCCAAGAGGTTGAAGCTAGAATTATCAGCATCGACGATGGCAAAGAAAAACTTGTTCTGTCCAAACGTGCAATCGACAGTGAAAATGCTTGGGAAAAGTTGGAGCAACTGTTCGAAAGCAAAGAAGTATTTGAAGTCGTTGTAAATGATGTCGTTAAAGGTGGCATCGTGGTAGACGTAGGTCTGCGCGGATTCATCCCTGCATCCATGGTAGAACGTCACTTCGTTGAAGATTTCAGTGATTACAAAGGCCGCACATTGCGTGTTGTTGTAAAAGAACTGGATCGTGAAAATAACAAAGTGATCCTTTCTCAAAAAGACGTTCTGGAAGCAGAATTCGAAGCCAACAAGCTTAAAGTAATGGCTGAGCTGAAAGAAGGTCAAGAAATCGTAGGTACGGTTCAACGTCTTACACAGTTCGGTGCTTTCGTAGATGTTGGCGGCGTGGACGGTCTGGTTCACGTATCTGAAATTGCTTGGACTCATGTCGATAAGCCTTCTGATGCAGTTTCTGAAGGAGATCAAGTAAAAGTGAAAGTCTTGAAAGTAGATCCTGAAAAAGGAAAAATCAGCCTGAGCATGAAAGCTGCACAGCCTGGTCCTTGGGAATCGGCTGCTGGACAATTCAACAACAATGACATCGTAACAGGTGTTGTAAAACGTCTGGTTAACTTCGGCGCATTCGTTGAAATCGCTCCTGGCGTGGAAGGTTTGGTTCATATTTCCCAAATTTCCCACAAACACATTGGAACTCCACAAGAAGTTCTGGAAGAAGGACAAGAAGTGAAAGTTAAAATTCTTGAAATGAATCCTTCCGAAAAACGTGTTAGCCTGAGCATTAAAGAAACTGAGGAAGCTCCTGAAGCTGCTCCTAAAGCAGAAAGAGCACCACGTGCATCTCGTGCACCTCGTGAGGAACTGAATAATCCTAACGTTTCCCTCAATAATTCCGGTCTGAGCATTACGCTCGGCGAGCGTTTTGGCGATAAGCTGAACAAATTTAAATGAGTTTAAATCAATACATTTTATAATAAGCATAACGTACACCATCGGCGGACCCAGAGGGTTCGCCGATTGTTGTTACGTGACCATATCGCCAATAGGTATGTTTTTTGCTATGATGATAGCGGAAGAATTGACAGGAGGAGTGAATTTATGGCAAGACCCGTTGTGGCTATCGTTGGTCGTCCGAATGTGGGTAAGTCTACTATTTTTAATCGGATTATCGGGGATCGTTTGTCCATCGTGGAAGATAAACCCGGAATCACTCGTGACCGTATATACGGTATATCGGAGTGGAATGGTAAATCCTTCAGTATTATTGACACCGGCGGCATTGAGATTGATGGTGAGGATGTCATTTTAAAATCCATCCGTATGCAGGCCGAACTCGCAATAGAAGAAGCAGATGTAATTGTATTCATGAGTGATGCGAAAGCAGGAATTACACAGTCAGATGAAGAGGTAGCTCAAATGCTATATCGTTCGGGTAAACCGATCATCGTAGCTGTCAACAAGGTGGACAACCTCAGTCGCGCCGATCTGATTTATGAGTTTTATTCTTATGGATTTGGTGATCCAATCGCTGTTTCTGGTAGTCATGGAACAGGGATAGGCGACTTGTTAGATGCCATTACGTCCAATTTGCCTGAGCTGGAAGAAGATCACTATGATGAAGACGTTATTCGTGTTGCCTTGATCGGCCGCCCAAATGTAGGTAAATCTTCACTGGTTAACGCCATTTTGGGAGAAGAACGGGTTATCGTTAGTGACATTGCAGGCACGACGCGTGATGCAATTGATACACCTTTTGAAAAAGACGGTCAAAAGTATGTGCTGATTGATACGGCAGGTATGCGTAAACGTGGTAAAGTTTATGAAACGACCGAAAAATATAGTGTAATGCGTGCCATGCGTGCCATTGAGCGTGCAGATGTTGTACTGGTCGTTATTAACGGCGAGGAAGGCATTATTGAGCAGGATAAGCACATTGCTGGCTATGCTTATGAAGCGGGTAAAGCATCACTGTTTGTCGTTAACAAATGGGATGTCGTGGACAAGGACGATAAAACGATGCACCAGTTTGAAACGAAAATTCGCGATCACTTTCTGTTTATGACATATGCTCCGATTGTGTTCTTGTCTGCAAAAACGAAGCAACGCCTGCAAAAGCTGCTTCCTGTTGTACAGCATGTGGCGCAGCAGCATGTGTTGCGTATTCAGACACATTTGCTGAATGATGTAATTTCCGATGCGGTTGCCATCAATCCTCCACCAACAGACAAGGGACGTCGTCTGCGCATTAACTATGTGACCCAGGTTGCTGTTAAGCCGCCTACGATGGTTGTATTCGTAAACGATCCAGAAATAATGCACTTCTCGTATGAGCGTTATCTGGAGAACAAAATTCGCGCCGCCTTCAATTTTGAAGGAACTCCAATTCGTATCTTTACACGGCGCAAGTCTGACGAAAGTTAGGAGCGAATAGGTTGATTTTACAAATCGTTGCCATCGTACTCAGTTACTTGCTTGGCTCTGTCAGCTTTAGCTTGCTGTATGGAAAATTAAAAGGAATCGACATTCGCCAGCATGGAAGCGGCAATGCCGGTGCGACGAATACGCTGCGTGTGCTTGGAAAAGGCCCAGCTATTCTGGTGCTGCTGCTGGACGTACTTAAGGGGGTTATTGCAGTGCTAATAGGGCACTGGTTAGGTGGACAATCATCCTGGGTACCGGGTTTGTGCGGCATTGCGGCGATTGCGGGCCATAACTGGCCGGTATATTTTCACTTCCGTGGAGGAAAAGGTATTGCGACTGCTATTGGTGTATTGGCATCGCTTGCCTTACTGCCCGCACTATATGCCGGAATCATTGCGATACTTGCAATCGTAATGACGCGTTACGTATCCTTGGGATCGCTCATTTTTGTCATTTTGACCCCCTGGATATTACTCGTGCTTGGTTATGCATGGCCGTTATTCTGGACGGCTCTAATCATTTGTCTGTTCGCTGTGTGGAGACACCGTACCAACATAGTCAAGCTGGTACGGGGGAATGAGAATAAGCTTGGCTCCAAAGGAGGAGATCGTCTTGTCTGAGAAAATAGCTGTGCTGGTCGCGGGGAGTTGGGGAACAGCCCTAGCTTCCGTTCTTGCGGCCAATAACAACAATGTCTCTGTCTGGACGAGAAACGAGCAGCAAGCAGCTGAAATCAATGAGAAGCATACGAATGAGCATTATTTACCAGGCTCCATTTTGTCTGATCGCATTTCAGCTACAACTGACATGCAGACTGCGGTATCTGGTGCTAGAGCAGTGATTATCGTATCTCCTTCGGCTGCTGCTCGTCAGGTAGCACGTAGTCTGAAAGCTCATTTTAGCAAGGATATGCTGGTAGTGCATGCCATTAAAGGTTTTGAAACTGAAACGCTTAAACGTATGTCCACGGTGATCTCGGAAGAACTGGAAGTCGCGGAGGGCGATATTGCCGTGCTGTCTGGTCCGAGTCATGCGGAAGAAGTGGTGAAGAAGTGTCCTACAACGGTCGTTGTAGCTTCCTCCAATGAGAAGGCTGCACAGGCCGCACAGGGGCTGTTCATGAACTCCTATTTCCGCGTCTATACAAACCGTGATTTGCTCGGCGTGGAACTGTCCGGGGCGCTAAAAAACATTATCGCATTGGGTGCGGGAATGTCAGACGGACTTGGTTTCGGTGATAATGCCAAAGCGGCTTTATTGACTCGTGGATTGGCTGAAATTACCCGTGCCGGAGTTGAGATGGGTGCTAATCCATTAACCTTTGCCGGCCTGGCTGGTATTGGCGATCTAGTGGTCACTGCAACGAGTCGTCACAGTCGCAACTGGCGTGCAGGGTCCCTATTGGGACAGGGCCAGCAGCTTGATGCTGTGCTAGAATCGATGGGCATGGTCGTAGAAGGTATTCGAACGACAAAAGCTGCATACGCCATCTCTCAAAAATTAGGTGTTCAGATGCCTATTACAGAGGTGCTGTATGGAGTACTGTTTGAAGGACGTGACGTCCGTAAGGCCGTTGAGGCGCTGATGGGTCGCGATCCTAAGACCGAGATGGAAGTCATGCCACTTCAAACTTGGGAGCAATGGCATTCTTAAGGGTCGGATGAGCTTTAATAATATAAAGGCTGTCTCATGGTAGATTTTTTCTATAATGAGATAGCCTTTTTTAGTTAGGCGTTTGGCATGTCTTATGTACGCTTAATCACCTTTTGTCTCCGCCACTCATAGACTGAGTTGAGCAATGGCGGAGGAGGGGAGATTGTGAATAAAAACTTTCCGAAAGATGCATTGAAGGCCATTAACAAAAAAGGTGGCAAAAACATATCCGAAAATGCAGTGAAAAAGCTGGCAGGCACGGTAAAGGCGGACACGCTTCAAAGCGAAGCGCAACTGCGTCAGCTTATCAAGCAGGTGTCTGCGATGGCCAACATTCCGGTGTCGGAAGATACAGTAAGGGATATCGTTGGTGCCGTCAAAAAGAGCGGAATGAATCCTTCCAATATGGAAGCGTTGATGAAAATGATGATGAAAAAATAGACCGCTGGCCGCACGCCGGTTAGTATTATTCACCGTGAACCGGGAAGGTTCGCGGTTTTTTTTATATTTTGGAGCAGCTAACCTCTTTTTCAGTACACAAAATATCGAACTGCCCTGTCGAACATGTTATAATGATGCCCATCAGGAAACGGAAGGAAAGACAGCAAAGGAGGAAACGATGTTGAAGGAGGCAATATCATCAGTGTTAGTAGACAGGCTTCCTCACAATCTGGCAGTTGCGCTGAGTAGCTTGGCTGAGAGCTGGTCAAAAGTGTCGGTTCCGTGGATGCTGGGGGGGAGCTGTTCACTACTTGTGCAAGAAGTTGAACTGGATCGCCTGCCTCGGGACATTGATATTTATGCGGATATTCATGCTGCAAAGCAGCTCCATGCGCACCCCCTGGGTATGAGTATAGATCGACAGCAGGTTGACCGTAGCGGCTCTTACGTTTCATTGCTGAGCCACTATGACTTGGAGGGTTTTCCAGTCGAGTTGGTGGGGGGATTTGAGGTATTATGTGGCGGAGCGTTATACCGCTTAGAGATCGAGCGACTACTTTGGTCGGCTGGGGTTCAGCTTGAGCTGGGGAGTGCTTCACTGCGTCTGATGCCGCTCAGTCATGAACTTTTATTCAATATATTGCGAAATCGACCCGACCGATATAAAGCGATTGCAGATGTTATGAAGCGCGACCCGCGACGTCATATCATTGTACTGAAGCAGCTACTAGTCAGTAATATTTGGAATGAGGAGCAATTGGACAAGCTTGCAGAACTTCTGCCTTGGCCAGAGTTGCACTCCGTCATCCAGATGGGCAATGAAGTATAAGCTGTGTGTGTTAGGAGAAAGACGACTGGAGGACCGTTCATGAATGTGCAGATTATGTTCAAGCCGTCAGGCAGGCGCGTACAGGTCGGTCAGGGTACGTCATTGCTTCAGGCTGCCCGTAAAGCGGGTGTATATATTCCCACTCGTTGTGACGGAAAAGCAGCCTGTCTGATGTGTAAGGTACAAATATCACCGGAATGGGCTGAATTCGCAGGCCAACCCAGCGATGCAGAGCAGCGTAAGCTGGGACCTTTACTGGATGAGGGAATACGCTTATCCTGCCAGGCGCGTGTCCAAGGCGATATGCAGGTAACCGTACCGGAGGATAGGCTTAAGGCGGCTATCAGGCGGCAACTGGAGCGTCAGTCGATGGATGATGAACTGTGGTAATGCCGATTATATCAGGAAAATAAAAAAGGATGGTTTCCGACGACTCTAAACGGTCAGGAGAAACATCCTTTTTTATTTAGTCTAGCGACGAAGTCATGGGAGAGTCTTGCCCCGCATATATTAGGTGAGTGGACCCAAACGTAAAATATCGTTTCTGCAATGATCGCTGTGTCGTAATCTATTTTTTAAAAAACTAAACATATTTTACGGAGGGGATACATATGATGGTATCAGTCCAAATGCATGTACGAGTTTACGCCGTTTCGCCGATTCCATCAGTCTCCTGAATCTCGGCGGCGGACGACTTCCGGGCATTTTAAAGGCTGTTCTGCCGCATCTGGGATCAAGCAGTTGGTTGAACACGAAGCGGATGCTCTTTGAGCATTTTTCCTTCGGAGACTTTTGAGGAGGGGATTTCAATGGAGAAAGTGGACATTTTTAAAGACATTGCCGAACGCACCGGAGGAGACATTTATCTTGGGGTCGTCGGCGCAGTCCGAACAGGAAAATCAACGTTTATCAAGCGGTTTATGGAGACGATTGTTCTGCCGAACATTACAAGTGAGGCGGACCGTGCCCGCGCCGTAGACGAGTTGCCGCAAAGTGCGGCAGGCAAGACGATCATGACGACGGAGCCTAAATTTGTACCGAATAATGCCGTCCAGATCAAAGTAACGGAAGGACTGGACGTGAATGTACGTCTGGTTGACTGTGTAGGATATGCAGTAGAAGGAGCGAAAGGGTACGAGGATGAAAATGGTCCGAGGATGATCT
>NZ_WUDQ01000015.1:0-39694 GCF_009827695.1 Paenibacillus sp. OT2-17
GAATGATGAAACCGTGCGTGGATTGGCAGAACAGTCGAGAAATGAAACCTTCGCCTATGACTGTTACCGCAGATTTATTCAAATGTTCGGCGAGGTCGTGCTAGGAATAGACTCCATCCATTTTAATCAGCTTCAGGAGCAGAGCAAGCAAACCAACGGGCGTGTCAGTGACCAAGAGGTTAGCGCAGGAGAATGGAAGGAACTGATCGCAAATTATAAAGATCTTGTCGCAGAGCGGAGTGGACAGCCGTTTCCACAGGATGTGTATCAGCAACTGCAACTGGCGGTGGGGGCTGTATTCCGCAGTTGGAACAATATGCGTGCCAAGGTTTACCGGAAGGCTTTCGGCATTCCAGATGAACAAGGAACAGCAGTGAGCATTCAGGCCATGGTGTTTGGCAATCTCGGCAACGATAGCGGAACCGGAGTGCTCTTCACCCGCAATCCCTCCACAGGTGTGAAGGAACTGTACGGTGAGTATATGGTAAATGCTCAGGGAGAGGACGTCGTGGCAGGAATAAGAACGCCTAACCCTATTCCACAACTTCTGGAAGAGCTGCCGCTAGTCTATGATCGTCTGGAAGAGCTGGCCTCATTGCTGGAGTGTCATTACCGGGATATGCAGGATATCGAATTTACGATTGAAAAAGGCAATTTGTATCTGCTACAGACGCGCAGCGGCAAAAGAACGGGGCAGGCGGCTGTAAAAATAGCTGTGGATCTGGTGGAGGAAGGGATTATCAGCAAAGAGGAGGCTATCCAGCGGATCGAACCGTCCCACATGGACCAGCTGCTGCATCGCTCCATTGATACTTCCACACCGCTGGAGGCAATTACCCAAGGTTTTCCAGCCTCGCCTGGCGCAGCGAGTGGGCGTATTGTATTCGACGCGGATACGGCAGTGAACTGGACGAAGGATGGGCAAAAAGTCATCCTGGTCAGTGTGGAGACCTCACCCGATGATGTTCACGGAATCATTGCCGCCGAAGGGGTGCTGACGAGTCGAGGTGGGATGACCAGCCATGCTGCTGTGGTTGCAAGGGGCATGGGTAAACCCTGCATTTGCGGCTGTGACGCGCTGAGCATTGATCTGAGCAGTCGGAGCGTCAGTATCGGTACCCTGACCTTTCAGGAAGGGGAGGATATTTCACTCGATTCGACCACCGGACAGGTGTACCAAGGCAGTCTGTCGCTCAATGAGCCGGTTATTACACCGGAGTTACTGAAGCTGCTGGAGATTGCGGACGGCATTCGGACGTTGAAGGTCTACACTAATGCGGATACGCCACTCGACGCAGTCAAAGCCCGTGAATTTGGAGCCGAAGGCATCGGGCTATGTCGTACGGAGCATATGTTTTTCTCTGGCAATCGTCTACCTATCGTTCAGGCGATGATTTTGGCCGATGATCAGGAGGAGCGGATTCTTCATTTGAATCGTCTGCTCCAAATGCAACAATTTGACTTTGAGGCTATGTTCAGTGCGATGGACGGTTTACCGATGACGATTCGCCTGCTGGACCCGCCGTTACATGAGTTCCTGCCGAATCTGGAACAGCTTCAGGAGCGACATCGGGAGCTTGTGCTTTCCGGCGGCCACGCGGAGGAGCTCCAACGTCTTAAAAGCACTATCTCCAAGGTTCATGAACTACGGGAAATTAACCCTATGCTGGGTCTGCGCGGTGTTCGGCTGGGCATTCTGTTTCCAGAGATATACGACATGCAGATTGAAGCGATCTTTAAGGCCGCGGAAGCGGCACTACGCAGGGGCGTGGATGTGAGACCGGGGATTATGATTCCGCTGGTCGGTCACTCCAATGAACTCAAGCAAATGAGGGAACTGGTTGATAAGGTAGCCGTTCAGGTGCTTAGCGAGGAATTTAAGTGGTTCAAGTATCGGGTGGGCACCATGATTGAGGTTCCAAGAGCAGCCCTGCTGGCAGATAGCGTGGCCCAGTACGCGGACTTTTTCTCCTTTGGAACCAATGATCTGACGCAAATGACCTTTGGTTACAGTCGAGATGATGCTGAAGGTAAATTCCTCGGCTCCTATATGGAAAAAAACATACTGGAAACGAACCCTTTTCAGGTGTTGGATCAGGATGGCGTAGGCAAGCTGATCGAATGGGCTGTTGTCAAAGGCAGGGCAAAAAAGCCTTTTCTGGAGACAGGTATCTGCGGCGAGCATGGCGGGGATAGTGAGTCTATTCTCTTTTGTCACCGCAGCGGACTGGACTATGTCAGTTGCTCACCGTACCGGGTGCCATTTGCCCGCATTGCCGCTGCCCAAGCAGCTTTGCTTGTCAGAGCGGAGCAACCTGAGGGATCGTTGTCCGCTTTGTAGCTTATTAGCATATTCAAGGCAGCCTTGCTTCAAAGGCTGCCTTGTTCGTTTTACAGCAACATTGATATGCAGATCTCGTCGAGAACAATAAATTTTATATAGAAATGAAAATGGGGATATCGTGTCTCGCCCTCCTACATATGATGATAGGGAAAGTTTTGTAAGCGTTTCAAAAAAAGAAGACATACAACCAAGTGAAGCTACAGGAGGCGGTTAAGGTGGACAATTACATGAGCTGGATAAAGATTGGATTTTTCCTCAGCGTTCTGTTTTTGCTTGCAGCGGCATGCAGTACCTCTCCCAAAATAAAGAACACAGACGGGCAAAAAGTGCGGCTTACGATGCTGGCTTGGGGTAATCCTGCGGAGGTGAAGGTGTATCAGCGGGCGCTGGATGCATTTGAAAAGGAAAACCCATATATCGAGGTTAAGCTGGTGCCTGTGCCGGGAGACCAATATGAGCAAAAGCTGCTGACACAGCTTCAGGAAAGTCGCGGACCGGATGTGTTTTATGCGTATGAACCAACGATTGCGCGTTTGATCGGGGCGAAGCAGGTGCAGCCTTTGGGTGAGTTTTTAAATAGTGATGCGAGTGATGTGAAGGCTGAGGATTTTCCGGAAGGATTGTGGGGACCGGCAAAGCGTGACGGGGAAATCTATGGGGTCACTCCCGACTCCAACCCGATGGTCATGTATTACAACAAAAAGGTATTTAAGGAAGCAGGCGTGAAGACGCCGCAAGAATACTATGACGAAGGCAAGTGGAACTGGGATGCTTTTGAGGAGGTTACATCCAAGCTGAAGGCAGCTGGAAAGCAGGGTTATATTGCGGAAAACTGGTGGGCTCACTGGTATTCATGGGTGTGGTCGAATGGCGGTCAGATCTTTGATGAACAAGGCAAATATGTGCTGGACCACAATGAAAAGGGCAAGGAAGCCTTCAGTTTTATGTACGATATGGTGAAAAAGGGAAATGCGGTATATCTCGGCTCGCTTCCCAAAGGGCAAGGGGCTGACGCGATGTTCATGTCCAATCAAGTCGGCATGCTGGCGGCGGGAAGATGGCTGGAGCCCTTGTTTAGTCAAAATAAAAGCCTCAACTTCGATTATATCTACTGGCCATCCAATACCGGTAAGAATGAGCCCGTCGCCATTCCGGTTGCCTATGTAGCTGTAAACAAAAATAGTCCGCATGTGCAAGAGGCCATGAAGCTGGCAGCATTCTACGTCTCTGTGAAGGGGCAGGAGGCGCGGCTAGTTGAAGGCGGAAATGCCATGGGTACACTTGCTGCGGCCGATGAGAGCATTATGAAAAAGGCGACAATTGAGCATTCAAGCTATTTGACTGAGGGACGTAACATAGGGCATGCTCATGGATCTGCACTGGCCTATGATGCTCAGGTGCCGGGGTTGAACTCGGATATCACGGAAACCATCGACCTGATGTTCCTGGGCAAGCAGGATGCTGCGGCAACCATTGAAAAGTTGAATCAGATCATATCCAAGGCGGTCAGGTAGGCACGGGATGGGCTATGACCGGGGAGGAAGGTGACAAGATGCAGAAAAAGCATCAAGCGCTGTGGGGCTGCCTTTTCATTGGCCCCCAGCTTCTGGGTCTGTTAAGCTTTTGTTAAAAATTGTTTTCCAGGTTCTGATTAGTTACCCCTTAAAAAGTCAGAGTTTCGCCTTAAAAACAAGCAAGGAATTCGAGTCGCCCATGTAGAAGTTGTTGTTGTCGAGGGAAAAAAGATTCCAAATAAGTCGTCTCGTGCTACGCCGTATTATGAAGGAAACCCGTCTGAAGATGAATTGCCCGTCCCCGTCATAGAATCACATATCAAGCAATTCGGTAAAGCGCCGCAGGCTGTAGCCACCGACCATAAATTTTCAACACTTGTATCTTAACTGTACAAATGAAGGAAGTGGTATGCCGTGAAGGTCGTAATTTGTGAAGACGAATGTTATTGGCGCGATGCGTTAAAAGCGTCTATATCTCGGTGGGCTTTAAATAAAAATATAGAGCTGCAATGTGCTGATTTTTATTCGTCCCAGAAATTAATTCAATATCTTAATGCTCACATAGATATAGACGTAGTTTTGCTCGATATTTCGCTAAGTAGTGAAGAAGATATTGATGGGATGACTACAGCAAAGCATATCCGAAAAATGGGCAATCGGGTACCTATCATTTTTGTTACCATTGATTCTGCTCGTGCTATTGACGGATATTTAGTGGAAGCAATGGGCTTCTTGAAAAAACCTATTGACGAGAAGCGACTTTCGCTATTTTTGGATAGAGTAGTGAAGCAAAAAAAACCGGAGCGAGTGTTCACTATCATAGCAGAGTCCACCATAAATAGTGTTCGTCAAAGTGATATAGTTTTTGTGGAAGTGAATAATCATACGATAATCTATCATACAACAAAAGAGGAAATCTATCTTAGAGGAACCTTAAACAAAGTGATGCAGTTATTAGGCTGTGAAAATTTTATCCAGATACATAGGTCGTATGTAATTGCAAAATCTAAAATCTACAGAGTAAAAATAACTTATCCATATTCCGTCGATATTTTTAATGGTCATGAGATTACCAATCTCCCTGTGAGCAGGAATTATATTACTAACCTGCTTGAGGTATATTCAGATGATGTATTGCAGTGAATATTATAAATACAGTATGCTTTCTTGAAGTCTTTTGAACGAAATGTAGCGTCGTACTGATACCCTTGGCGTAATCAGTCCTATCATCAGAAAGGCATGCCCAAATTAATGAAGGGTGCCGCGAAACAGCTAATTTACAGCTGGTTTGCGACACCCTCTTTTAGTTGTCCGGACGGAAATTTACTCGTATTTCATGCTGTTTACGACATCAACATACTATCTACGCCAGTCCATTGAAATTTCTTCTGTACTATTTAATAATCTAGACACAACAGAAGAAACGATTGACTCATATTCAAAACTACGAAAGGAGAATGCGAGTGATATAGACTTTTACGTTATGCATCTTAGAGATGATCATGTAGATGACTTCCTAGAACGAAGGTTACTAATTTTTTGAAAATAAGTATCTCAATCGTGAAAGGAGTACATTATGAAATTTGTCAGAAAAAGTGTTAGTTTTATTTTGGCAATACTGCTCATGTACAGTGTTTCAGTAGTTCCCTCTTTCGCGGCAAGTGAAACAACGTCGCAAGCGGCTAAGGAAGAGACGAAGAAGGCAGAAATTCAATCCATGTCCTCGATACCGTATTCTGCAATGGATACTCAAAAATTTGAAAATCTAGATGAAATATCTCCGGACGAAGCGAAAAAGATTTCCACAGATTCAACCCAGAGCAGAACCGTTAAACCGCAAAGCGCATGGGGTATCTCTGAACCTGTATTTGTAGGAGATGGCACTCTCAGTGATTCATTTGATAGCTACGCGGTTTCTCTCACTGCAAAGCAGCTATCATTCCTAAAGCTGGATTCCAGCAATCCAAATCTGTTGGCTATTCTGTACAATGTCAATGCCAACGGCTCGTTAGGCAGTTCTACTGGATGGGGTGTTAAAGCAAACGGAGGTCAAGCATACATTAATATCCCGGCAGGTAAATATGCGATTGTAATTGGTTCTGCGACAGGTGAAGAAAAAGGCAGCTATAAATTGATGTGGAATGCTTCCAATCCATCGGGTGCCTCTGCCATTATCAATTGTACAGCTGACCTTTCCAGAGTCGTATTGTATTATGATCTTTCAACGATCCGCAGCAACGGAGATAATATCTTAACGGGACTCAATTGGGAAAACCACGAAACCTGGTATACCCCAAATGGGTATTCCGCTAGAGATATGAGCATTTCAGTAGCTGAAGTAAAGGGCGTATATTTGGGGTCGTTCTCCAGTAGTGCACCCTATTCTGCTCCAAATGCATTACTGATTGAAATCAATAAGGGGTCATGGCTGTATAGTAACAGCTATTATCGTAATGTAAAAGGAGATGTAACCCATATTATGGATTACACCGATCCTTCGGGTCTTCAAACTCCGAGAACCTTTGGAATAGGGGAAGCCGATTTTTCGTATGGTCCTAATTACATCGTTATTAATTTGGACACATTCCAGGTTTGCGAGTTCTTAAGTCCATTCAATTATTTTTATACTTCAGATGGTGGCCGCACCTATTCGCTTACCAAGCTACAAAAAATATCTTAAATCGAAATCTTCATCATTGTCTAAAAGCAAATTATTGAAGGCATCACCTTGATGGGAGTTAAGGAGTAGGGGTATTCCTCTACTCCTTTTTGTATTTTTTTCGGTACTGTAGTGGGGTGTGCCCAGTAAGGTGCTTGAATACACGACCAAAGTGAGCGATGCTGTCAAAACCCGTTTTTTCAGCAATGGAAGTCACTTTCCAGCTCGTTTCTCTTAAATACGCCCGAGCCTGCTGGACCCGCACATCCTGAAGATATTCTACTAAGGTAAAACCTGTTGTCTGCTTGAAAATACGGCATAAATACGTGCTGCTAATATAAAAATGCTCAGCCAGCTGATCTAGCGAGAGGCTCTCTTCATAATGAGCATGCAGGTATGCGATGACCGAGTACACGCGTTGCTGCTTTTCGCTACGTTCCGGTGCAATGGTATCGGCAGTGGCCGATTGTATGCGCCGGATGCGGATAAGGAGCTGGAGTAGCAAGCTCTGGAGATATAGTTGGCGGTAGGCATGTTCTTGGTGGTATTCATTTAGCATTTGCCGGAATAGGTGCTCCAGCTCGCATTGTTCTTCCGCGGAGGGGCGAAGCAGAAAGCTTTTTTCTGGCAGAAGAAGCTGATTCTGATCGCTGGGGGGAGAGACGGTCATTGACGAGGCAGCAAATTCTTCATCAAAGTTAATCAAAATCCGTTCATGGCTACCACTACCCTTGTTACTCGTACGGTGAAAATCATGTTTGCTGATCCAAATCAGATCGCCCTTCTGGAGCGCGTATACCCGCTGATTAATGTAGTAGTAGCGCTCTCCTGCCAGCAAATAATAGATTTCGTGCGCTTGGTGGACATGGTCGGCAGACATGCTGAATGGCACCTTCCGCAGTGCTTGCTCGATGGCAAAACGGGGTGTAGCGATCATATCGATAGTCTCCTTTAATAAAAAATGCATGAGGATAATATATGTACACTTTACGGGAAAAATCATAATAAAAGCGAAGATTTTGCTCTTTCTTATACTATAAAATAAAAGCAATTCATGTAAAGGGTGTGAACCAATTGGCTAAAATCAAATATGCACTTGTGGGTACTGGAGGAAGAGCCGAATTTTTTTACGGTGAAGTTGTTACCGTTTTCAAAGATACCTCGGAGCTGATCGCGTTCTGTGACGTCAATCAGACGAGAATGGATTATGCCAATCGGCTGTTGCAGGAGAAATACGAGCATGAGCCGATTCCGACCTATAAAGCTCACGAGTTTGATCGGATGATCGCGGAGACGAAGCCAGATATCGTCATTGTCACGACCATTGACCGGGTGCATCATCGGTATATTATCCGGGCGATGGAGCTGGGCTGTGATGTCATTTCCGAGAAGCCGATGACGGTGGATGAAGATAAATGCCAAGACATTTTGGATGCCATAGACCGCACGGGACGGAAACTGCGCGTCACCTTTAACTACCGCTATGCGCCACATAATACGAAAATCCGTGAGCTGATCATGGACGGGACGCTCGGAGAGGTGCTGTCAGTCAATTTCGAATGGCTGCTGAATACACAGCATGGCGCGGATTATTTCCGTCGGTGGCACCGAGACAAGCGCAATAGCGGCGGTTTGCTGGTGCACAAGTCGACGCATCATTTTGATCTGATGAACTTCTGGCTTGGCTCAAAACCGGAGACGGTGTATGCGATGGGGGATCTGAAATTTTACGGACGGGAAAATGCGGAGCAGCGTGGCGTGACGGATTTTTATCAACGAGCTTACGGCAGCAAGGCAGCGGAAAATGACCCCTTTGCGCTACACCTGGACCGTAACGAGCATCTAAAAAGCATGTATCTGGACGCTGAGCATGAGGATGGCTATGTGCGGGATCAAAGCGTATTTGGCGACAATATCAGCATTGAAGATACGCTGAGTGTCATGGTGAAGTATCAGAACAAGACGGTAATGAACTATTCGCTGAATGCTTACATGCCTTGGGAGGGCTTTATCATCGTATTTAACGGCACGAAGGGACGGATGGAGGTTCGGGTATCCGAGCAATCCTATGTTAATTCCGGTGGCAGCAAGGCAGATGAGGGTGCGCTAAAAGAGAAGACCATCACCATCTATCCCCACTTTGCAGCACCTTATGAGGTCGAAGTGGAGGAAGGCCAGGGTGGTCATGGCGGAGGAGATCCAGTTATGCTGCGTGATATTTTTGATAAGCCGGCAGAGGATCGGTTTCATCGTGCGGCCTCACATATTGACGGTGCATGGTCCATTTTAACAGGCATTGCCGCCAACCGTTCTATGCGTACAGGTCAACCGGTGAAGGTGGAGGAACTGGTGCGCTTGTAATGAGCAGTAAATTTAATACCCAAAAGCCCCCTCTAACTAGATGAATAGAGGGGGCTTTTGGGGTGTATTTATATATAGAATGCACCTTACATCTTACGGCACTTTATTTTATTATTTATCGGCAGTCAGTTCCCGGGTTCCCAGTTGTTGTACAGGACGATGGTTATCGGGGAAAATGGCAGCAAACTGGTTGATTTGGTCTGCGGACATTTCAATAGGCTGTTCCAGCACTGTCCAATGTACATGTTCTGTGCATGGCGGGGTAGTCAGCGATCCGTTGTAGCGAACGGAGTGCAGGTCTTTTGGCAGCAGCGCAGCGAGATTTATTTCTTCATCTAGAGCCGCCGCTTCTTGGGAATTATCCTTTGGTAGTTTGGACCAAATGCGGTTGAAAGCCTTGTTTTCTTTGCCACTTTGGATAAGGACCCCTAAGACAGCTGTGCTTCCGTTGTCGCTTTGATGGACAAAATGAAGCTCCATTTCAGCATTTTTACCATCTATTTGGTGTTCGCTCGGGTGATGAAAATGAAACTGCTTTAAAGTGAATTTAGTACCGTCCAGCATGATGCTATTGCTGGCATCGGCAACATTGATTTGCACAGTGTGCCCATTATTCAAAATGGATGCTTTCGTATTAGTGTAATGAACTTGCAGCGGTTGCTGCGTTTGCGATGCTTCCAAATGGGTATGCTCTATATTGACAGGAGATTGTTCGTGGCCGTTACCACAAGCAACAAAATCTTTTTCCAGATCTCCCCAATGTTCCGGTCCCTGATCTCCTTCATAGGACCAGTGTGGGCCTTTCTGAACGACTGCATGAGCGTTAGTAGCTGATGAGGATGAAGTGCTGGTGGTACTAGAAATGGCGGGCTGTGAATTGCATCCTGTTACCGACACAACCAAGATAATGGCAAATATGCTGAACAGGCAACCTTTCCAGTTTTTTTTCATGTTTCTTTATCCTTCTTCCAAATAGAGTATGTGAAACTTTTTACATTGTAAATTATTGTACAAAGTTCCTACAAGGGTCCAAGGGCTTAGAAAGAAGCGTTTTTGGATTAAATAGTTTTAAGTTAGATTTATATTTGTCCTTTTCGGGCAAAAATTACTATAATAATGGAGTGTGTATTACAAAATAATTCCATATCTATTTAAAGGAGAGATCTACATGAAAGCAGCAATTGTTACAAAAGACAAGAAAGTCAGTGTAGAAGAGAAACCTTTACGCTCTCTGAAGCATGGAGAAGCGTTAGTCCAAGTCGAATACTGTGGAGTTTGCCACACAGATTTACATGTGAAAAATGCAGATTTCGGTGATGTCACAGGCAGAGTTCTGGGGCATGAAGGTATTGGAAAAGTCATTGAATTAGGCGAAGGAGTAACCAGTCTTAAGATTGGTGATCGCGTAAGTATTGCCTGGATGTTCGAAAGCTGCGGTCACTGCGAATATTGCCTAACCGGGCGGGAAACGCTGTGTCGTGAAGTTAAAAATGCCGGATATACGGTAGACGGTGCAATGGCAGAGCAATGTATTGTCACAGCTGACTACGCGGTCAAAGTACCAGATAGTCTTGACCCTGCTGCTGCAAGTAGTGTAACTTGCGCAGGGGTTACAACATATAAAGCAGTTAAAGTAAGTGAAGTCAAACCAGGACAATGGATCGGTATCTTTGGCATTGGTGGCTTGGGTAACCTGGCTGTGCAATACGCCAAAAATGTATTCAATGCTAAAGTTGTAGCCTTTGACATTAGTGATGAAAAACTAGAACTGGCCAAACAAATTGGTGCTGACTATATCGTTAACAGCATGAAAGAAGATCCGGTCGCCCGAGCTAAGGAGCTAACAAACGGTGCTGGTCTGGACGCAACCGTGGTTACTGCTGTTGCCAAAACACCTTTCAACCAGGCCATCGACGTTGTAAAGGCTGGCGCGCGTGTTGTAGCTGTAGGTCTTCCAACTGATAAGATGGATCTGGACATTCCACGTCTGGTTCTGGACGGCATTCAAGTTATTGGCTCCTTGGTCGGCACTCGTGAAGACCTTAAAGAAGCGTTCCAGTTCGCTGCAGAAGGTAAAGTCGTCCCTCTTGTACAAAAACGTCCGATCGAAGACATTAATGAGATCTTCGAGGAGATGGAGCAGGGCAAAATCCAAGGACGCATGGTCATCGATTTCACAAATTAAAATGATGTCCAATTCGTAACCCTTGGAATTCGGAGAGAGAAGCGCCTGCTGATGTATGCAGGCGCTCTTTTTGGCTTTACAGCTTATTCAGAATGTTATCTTCCAAAACCGTAGATTTATCCCCGTATTCTTTAATAATATGTCTTTCTCCCCAAGCACAAAGAGAATCTAAAATGCCTTTCAGACTACATCCATATTCACTAAGCTCGTACTCCACTTTGGGTGGAACCTGATTATAGCTAATCCGATTGACAATGCCGTCTTCCTCTAATTCACGAAGCTGCTGAGTCAGCATTTTTTGTGTTATGGAAGGCATGATCCGTTTTAATTCGCTTGTCCGCATCTTTCCATGTGTCAAGTGACACAGAATCACGCATTTCCATTTCCCTCCGATCACCTCTAACGTCGCCTCAACAGAGATATTGTATTTTTTCTTCCCCAATGCCGATCCCCCCATGTGTTTCGCTTCTGTTATACATACCTTAACAGTCTGTTTTGATCAAAAATAACTTTATTTAGGGTACTTTTTAGTACCTATATCACTAAAAAGTACGTACTGTTCATATTTGCTTGAATAACTCATAATAACATCTGCTGGTCGAAGATTTCTATAGATAGGAGTGAAAAACATGTCGTCAGAATCAAAACGAAGTATCTGGCCATTACTGGCTTTAGCCGTAAGCGCCTTTGCGATTGGGACAACTGAGTTCATCAGCGTGGGACTGCTTCCCCTGATCGCTGAAGACTTGCACATATCTGTAACGATGTCTGCACTAACTGTAACGCTATATGCATTAGGAGTTACCATCGGGGCACCTGTCTTGACCTCATTAACATCAAGTGTTCCCCGTAAAACGTTGCTGCTGTGGATCATGATTATATTTATTGCAGGTAACAGCCTCGCTGCGGTCTCTAGCGGAATTGCCTTGCTGCTGATTGCACGTGTGATCTCAGCGTTCGCTCATGGGGTGTTCATGTCCATCGGTTCCACTATCGCGGCCGATCTTGTGCCGGATGATCGGCGAGCGAGTGCGATTTCCATTATGTTCTCCGGGTTGACCGTAGCCACAGTCACAGGTGTACCTTTGGGTACCTACATTGGGCAGCAATGGGGTTGGCGGGCTGCATTTATGGCGATTGTGGTCGTCGGTGTAGTGGCACTCATCGCCAATCTGATTCTGCTGCCATCTACGCTGCGCAAAGGGGACAAGACTCCTTTCCGCGAGCAGGTCAAACTGGTTACCAATGGTCGCTTGCTACTCGCATTTATCATTACAGCTTTGGGGTATGGAGGCACATTTGTGGTATTTACTTATTTATCTCCATTACTTCACGACATAACCGGATTTCAGCAAAGTACGGTAACGTTTATACTTTTGCTGTATGGAATTGCGATTGCCATCGGTAATGTCATTGGCGGAAAAGCAGCCAACCGCAAGCCGCTTTCAGCTTTGTTTTACATGTTTTTGATTCAAGCAGTGATCCTTTTTCTCCTGTTGTTCACGGCACCTTTTAAAACGGCAGGACTGATTACGATCTTCTTTATGGGATTGCTTGCGTTTATGAACGTGCCCGGGTTACAGGTATATGTAGTCATGTTGGCCGAAAGGTTTGCACCCAAAGCTGTCGATGTTGCCTCTGCTGTTAATATTGCAGCTTTCAACGCAGGGATAGCCATCGGAGCTTATGTAGGCGGGATTGTAACGGATTCACTCGGTCTCATTCATACGGCCTGGATCGGGAGCATTATGGTTTTCGTTGCGGTTCTGCTCACAGGCTGGAGTCGTATGCTCGAAAAAAGGGATACAACCACCATTACAGGTTAAAGCTTTTAAAAAATAGAGAGGAAGATACAAAATGACACAAAACTTACAAAGCACAACATTGTTAAACAATGGAGTTCACATGCCTTGGTTTGGCATTGGGGTATTTAAAGTGGAAGAAGGTTCGGAGCTGGTCGATGCTATAAAGGCTGCTGTAAAGCATGGCTACCGCAGTATAGATACAGCTGCAATCTATGCGAATGAAAGCAGTGTAGGGCAGGCTATTCAGGAAGCCCTTCAGGAAAATAATCTGTCCAGAGAAGAACTGTTCGTCACGTCCAAAGTGTGGAATGCAGATTTAGGCTATGAAGAGACACGAGCAGCTTATGAAGCCAGTCTGGACAAGCTGGGTCTGGAATATCTGGATCTATATCTGATTCATTGGCCAGTTCAAGGAAAGTATAAAGAAGCTTGGAGAGCTTTGGAATCCTTGTATAAAGAAGGACGGATTAAGGCGATTGGAGTCAGCAACTTCCAGATTCATCATTTGGAAGATCTCATGAAGGATGCTGAAATCAAGCCAATGATCAATCAGGTGGAGTTCCATCCACAATTAACCCAAGCCGAGCTGTTGCAATTCTGTCAAAAGAACGACATTCAAATGGAAGCCTGGTCTCCGTTAATGCAAGGCCAATTGCTCGATCATCCGGTACTGCAAGACATAGCGACCAAGTATGGCAAATCGGTGGCGCAAGTGATTTTACGCTGGGATGTGCAGCAGGGAGTTGTCACCATTCCCAAGTCTACCAAGGCGCATCGGATCGTCGAAAATGCCGACATTTTTGACTTCGAACTGACGCGCGAGGATATGGGACGAATTCAGGCGTTAAATGCCGATCTTCGGGTAGGTCCAGATCCGGATAACTTTGATTTTTAAAATTACGTTCATCATGATACGCCGTTTTCTTCTTCATTGAAGGGGACGGCGTTTTTGTCCATGATGGGTCTGAGCCACAGCAATCCAATCCCGCCATATGGTATTATAGGGTTATGTGAAAAGAGACGTTTTGGAAGCATATGAATATGAAAAATCTCCGGGGGACTTCATGAATAAGACGATTGCAGATATAGCCCAAATGGCTGGTGTATCCAAGAGCACGGTATCTCGTTTTTTGAACGGCGGGTCTGTCAGCGTGGATACGAAACGTAAAATTGAAAAAGTGGTTAAAGCCACGGGGTATGTGCCCAATGCCTTTGCCCAGAGTCTTAAGGCGAAGCGGACCAACATTATCGGCACCGTTGTGCCGCGTCTGGATTCTTTTGCGACATCCCATACGTTGATGGGGATTGATGAGGAGCTGCGTTCTCAGCATTATCAGATGCTGATCTCCAATACGAGCCAGGATCTACAGCGTGAAATTGAAGCTATTTATGAGCTGGGCCGACAAAAGATTTCGGGTATCATTTTGCTGGCTGCTCAAATTACAGACGACCATCTGACCGCGATTCGTGACATCGGTATTCCGGTGTTGCTGGTGGGCCAGCAGCACGAGCAGCTTCATAGCCTTATCCATGATGACTATCGTGCAGGATATGATATCGGCACGTACGTTTTGTCACAGGGACACCGCGAAATTGCCTACGTTGGTGTTACTGAAAAGGATGTTGCCGTCGGTGTGCAGCGCAAGGAGGGCTTTAGGCAGGCTGTTCGCGATGCATTGCCTGCTGAGTCTCATACGGACGATGCGATGCGAGCAGCAGGGTATGATATCAGATACTATGAGACCGGATTTAAAATGTCCGATGCACGGATTGCTGCATCCGCCATTTTGGACCATTTCAAGCCATCGTTAATGGTGTGTGCTACGGATAATATCGCGCTGGGCGTAATCAATGCGGCTTATTCCAGAGGGATTGTCATTCCGTCAGATTTGTCGGTAACTGGCTTTGGGGGATACGATATTACGGAGGTCATTCACCCTGCCCTGACAACCGTTCAATATCCGTATATGGAGGCTGGACGTGTAGCAGCGCAAAATATTATGCGGCTGGTAGAACATAAATCGGTAGAAAAAGTGACGGTCATGAATTATTCCCTTATCGAAAGAGAAAGCGTTGACAAACGCTGAACAAGTGGATTATAATTTCTTCGAAACCGGTTCCATAGCATTCGGGCACAAATGGAATCGGTTGCAAATCCATGGATGAGTATATTTTTTTAATCGCATGGGAACCGGTTCCTATAGAATGTTTTTTTCATTGATTTGGAACCGGTTCCTGAAGCGAGAGTTTTAATAAAAATGAGGTACACCTATGAAAATGACAAGAGAACAAAAGTATCGAATGATCGAGCAGGCAGAGCCCGGTGAAATAGCCAGCTTGGAGGAGAAAGTGGAGCAATGTCACTGGCGGCAGGCGTTTCATATCCAGCCACCGACAGGTTTGCTCAATGACCCCAATGGCTTTTCATATTACCAAGGTGAATACCACTTATTTTATCAGTGGTTTCCGCTCGGAACGGATCATGGGATGAAATACTGGTATCATCTGAAATCCAAAGATTTGGTCACATGGAATAGTGCGGGCATTGGTATTGCACCTGGGGATTATTTTGATTCGCATGGGGCTTATTCGGGCAGCGCACTGGAGCATGAGGGCAAGTTATATATGCTGTATACGGGAAATGCACGAGATGAAGATTGGATCAGACATCCTTATCAATGCATGGCTGTTATGGACGATAAAGGTCACATTACTAAATGGGAGCACCCCGTTATTTCCAATGTGCCAGAAGGGTATACAGACCATTTTCGTGATCCCAAGCTATGGAAAGACGGCGATAGCTTTTACTGTGTGATTGGTGCCCAGAGAACGAATTTAACAGGCTGCGCCGTCCTCTACCGATCAACCGACCTTCGTACGTGGCAGTTTGAGGGAGAATTGTGCACAGGCCTGAAATCGTTTGGCTACATGTGGGAATGTCCAGATTATTTTGAACTGAACGAAGCGGGGGTCTTGATCTTTTCTCCTCAGGGCTTGGAGCCTTCTGGGGATGAAAATCACAATATTTATCAATCGGGCTATGTAATCGGCAAGCCGTTGGATACCGGGACAAGAAGACTGGAGCACGGCGCATTCCACGAGCTCGATAGAGGCTTTGACTTCTATGCGCCACAGACGATGATTGACCCACAGGGGCGGCGTATTATGGTGGCATGGATGGGCCTGCCGGATATCGAATATCCCACAGATCCGAACGGATGGGCTCATTGTCTGACATTACCAAGGGAGCTTACGCTTCATGAGGGCAAACTCTTGCAGCGGCCGATCCCTGAGCTAACTACGCTACGTAGAAATCGTGAGGATCGGGTAGCTGACACGTTATTCTCAGAGAGCAAAACCTATGAAGGATTTACAGGTACGGCCTATGAGCTGATCTGTGAGGTAGATCTTTTGAGCGCTAAGGTGTTTGGTATTGAATTCCGTGCGAGTGAGACTGAGAAGACGGTGATTAAATATAATGCCGTCAGCCGCAAACTTGTATTGGACCGTTCGCAATCAGGTGAGCCTGTAGCCACTTCGTATGGTGAGGTACGGCAGTGTTCATGGGATAAAGATCATATCAAACTACATTTGTTTGTAGATACGTCTTCAGTTGAGATTTTCGTCAATGATGGGGAAGAGGTGTTCACCAGTCGTATTTTTCCGCATCCAGAGAGTGACGAAATACGCTTTTTTGCCGACAAGGGAGAGGCTCTCTTCCAGGCGGTAAAATGGGATTTTACATGAGTAGGCTAAAACATCAAGTGGTTCGTTAATCATCAAACATAACGGAATGAACGAGAGGATGAACATCATGGCGGAAAACAGAGAAATAGCTAAAGAAGTGATCCAGGCAATCGGTGGGCAAGAAAATATTGCATCTTTTGCTCATTGTGCGACGCGCTTGCGAATTATGGTGCATGACAAGGAGAAGATTGATCAGAAAAAAGTTGAGGAGATCGACAAGGTCAAGGGTGCTTTTTTCAATTCCGGGCAATATCAGATTATTTTTGGTACGGGTACGGTAAATCGAATTTTTGAAGAGGTCGAAAAGCTTGGCGTAACCGGTTCATCTAAAGAAGAGGTGAAGAGTCAGGCGAAAAAAGAAGGAAACGTCTTCCAACGCTCCATCCGTACCTTTGGCGATGTGTTTGTACCGATTATTCCTGTACTGGTTGCTACGGGGCTGTTCATGGGGCTACGTGGCTTGCTCACTCAGCCGCAAATTCTCGCTCTACTCGGCATGACGCCACAGGACATTTCACCCAATTTTCTATTATACACACAAGTATTAACGGATACGGCCTTTGCTTTTCTGCCAGCGTTAGTCGCATGGTCAGCCTTTAGAGTATTTGGTGGCAGTCCAGTGCTGGGTATCGTTCTTGGTCTGATGCTGGTAAACCCGGCCTTGCCCAACGCTTATAGTGTTGCGGACGGCTCAGCTCACCCGTTGACGATGTTCGGATTCATTCCTGTGGTGGGCTATCAAGGCTCAGTATTGCCAGCTTTCTTCGTGGGCTTGATCGGAGCCAAGCTGGAGCGGGCGCTGCGCAAACGGGTGCCTGAAGCGCTAGATCTGATTCTTACACCGTTTTTAACACTGTTAATCATGATCACTTTGGGATTATTTGCCATCGGTCCAATTTTCCATTCACTCGAAGAATGGGTGCTGCACGGAACAACGTTTGTGCTGGATTTGCCTTTCGGTATTGCAGGGATTGTCATCGGTTTCTTGCATCAGATTATCGTCGTTACAGGTGTGCATCATATATTTAATTTCTTGGAGATTCAACTGCTTGAAAAGAACGGCGTAAACGCCTTTAACGCCATCATTACCTGCGCTATGGCTGCTCAAGGTGCTGCCTGTCTGGCGGTTGGACTGAAAACGAAGAATAGCAAGCTGAAAGCGTTAGCACTTCCTTCCTCGTTGTCTGCTTTTCTAGGGATTACGGAGCCGGCTATTTTCGGGGTCAACCTGAGATACATGAAGCCTTTTGTCATGGGCCTCATCGGTGGTGCGGTTGGCGGTTTTATCGCTTCAGTCTTCCATTTGGCGGCTACAGGTATGGCAGTTACGGTCATTCCGGGCACGTTGCTCTACATGAATCATCAGCTTCCGCTTTACATTTTGGCGAACTTGGCTGCTATGGTTGTAGCGTTTGTCCTGACCTGGATGTTTGGCTATAACGATAAAATGTTGGAAGAGGTCAAAACAGCGGGTTCCTCCAATTAACACCACCCAAGTAATGCGAATACACGCAGATTTATACGCGTAAGCATAAATATGATGGTCGTTCTACATGGAACGCTCTTGGTCCCTAGTGAAAAAGGGCTACTAGAGCAGGGTTCCAGGTGGAGCGACCATTTTTATTAACTAAGGATTTTGCAAAAATCCTGAACTATGAAATCCGCTCCAGATCATCAAACTAAACGATTGAGGAACGTTCATCCAGAAATTCGGACGGCGAGCAGCCTGTCAACCGTTTGAAGATTCGATGAAAATAGGAAACATCACTATATCCCACATACTCCGAAATTTCACGAATCGTTAGCCGGGACTCGGTCAGCATGTAGATGGCGGTTTTAATACGTTGTGTATGTACATGCTCACTGATCGTTTGGCGTGTTACCTCACGCAGCAGCGTCGCGGCATAATTGGGGGTTTTACGGATGGCGTCGCCAAGCTCCTCCTTGGTTACCTTTTCCCGGTAATGGTTCTGGATATACTGTTTCATATGTTCTACATGTCGCTCTCGATCGCAAGAAATGCCGCCTTTGTCCCATTCCTGATTCATATATATCATGGCCTCGGTCAGCAGACAGTCAGCCATCATGGTGTAGTAGCTTGGGTGTTCAGTCCATTGAAAGTACATCGATTTGATCCGTTCATGCAGCATATCGTAGCATCCAGGTTTGATCAACAACGGCTTGTCAGTATTCAGTATGGGAAGTGTGCTGTTCGTACATGTTTTGCGGCAATGTATCACATACTTGGTATGAAAAAGCGTAGGAATGCTCTTGCCATAGTAATCCAGATGACCGGGTAAAAGCAGTGTTTCACCCTTACCGAGAATGAATTTGCAATCGTTCACCCAATATACACATTTGCCAAAGGTGACCAAAATGAACAGTAAGTCATCGTTGTCGCTATTTGCACTAGCCTTTTCATACCAGTCCACACCGTTGTCCTGCCGTATATCCACCAATGTAATCACGAAACTCACTCCCCGATGTCTTCAACATTCATTATACTGTAGTACATTCATCATACTATAGTTCATAGTCTTGGTGCACGGGTACAGGTAGAATAGAGCCATATAAGTTTAATGTAGATAGAGAAGCAAAGTGGAATAGAAAACCATACAGTAAAGACATTCAGGAGGATGACATTACTATGCTTAAAACGAAAATTATTTGTACTATGGGACCTGCCTGTGACTCCATTCATTTGTTAAAAGAAATGATTCAGGCTGGTATGACTGTAGCCCGCTTGAATATGGCTCACGGTGAACTGGAAGATCACGTTAAACGTATCGAAAATGTGCGGCAGGCTGCGAAGGAAATGAATACCTTTATACCTGTCATGATGGATATTAAAGGACCAGAAATACGGATTGGCAAGCTGAGAGAGGCATCTTGTCTGTTGAAACCAGGTAGCCAGCTCATTCTGACCACAGAAGAGATTCTAGGGGACGAGCATCGTATTTCAGTGAATTACCCGGATATGCCGAAGGACATCAAACCAGGCGACCGCATTCTCATTGACGACGGTTTGGTTGATCTGACTGTAACCTCCATCGAGGGTACGGAAATGATTTGTAATATTGTAAGCGGCGGTATTTTGAAGCCGAGAAAAGGTGTAAACCTGCCAGGGATTCATACAACCCTTCCAGGCGTGACGGAGCGAGATGTGAGGCACATCCAATTTGGGGTGGAGCAGCGTGTTGAGCTTATTGCGGCTTCTTTTGTGCGTAAAGGCGACGATATCCGTGAAATCCGTGAAATTTTGAAGGGACATCATGCTGAGCATGTACAAATTTATTCCAAAATTGAAAATGCTGAAGGCATGGAAAACCTGGATGATATTATCGAAGCTTCCGATGGCATTATGGTAGCCCGTGGCGATCTGGGCGTCGAAGTACCGATTCAAGATGTGCCTGTGATGCAAAAAGAAATGATCGACAAGTGTAATCTGGTTGGCAAGCCCGTTATCGTAGCTACCCACATGCTGGAATCCATGCAGGTGAACCCACGTCCGACGAGAGCCGAAGTTAGTGACGTGTTTAATGCCGTTATGCAAGGAGCCGATGTTGTTATGCTGTCGGGCGAATCAGCTGCGGGTAAATATCCTGTCGAGTCTGTACGGACCATGGCCGCTGTAGCTGCCAGAGCAGAATCGCAATTCGATTATCAGGAGCAGTTCGATAAGCGTAGAGCACGTCAAAGCACCAACATTACCGAAGTGATTAGTCAGGGTGCGGTGAGTTCATCCCTGGAGCTGGATGCGAAAGCGATTATTACGTCGACTGCCAGCGGATTCACGGCACGTATGGTGTCCAAATATCGTCCGAAGGCACCTATTATTGCGGTTACTCCGAATAACACGGTATTCGCTAAAATTTGCCTGTTATCCGGTGTGTTCCCGATCAAAGGGGATAAAGTAGCTACAACGGATGAAATGTTCGAATCCTCCATCCGTAACGCGCTGAATGCAGGATATATCCATAAAGGCGATACTGTAGTCCTGTCAGCAGGTGTTCCTGTCGCTGAGGCAGGTACTACGAACTTGATCCGAGTATATCAAGTGTAAGTTAAAACAAAATATAGACAAGCCAAAAGGCGCTGGCCCTCCATGGGTTCAGCGCCTTTTTGACATGAATTCGGAAGCATCTCTGAGGGGGCATGGACTACGGCGTAAAGCGGGCCAAGTGTGTCACTGCTTACAGCCCGAACACACTTTTAGCAACGACCTGTGTCAATTCTGCCTTATGGGCTTCGTATTGCTCAGGCGTAATGCTCTTATTGGCCAGTCGTTGATCCAACTGCTCCGTTAACTGAGCTACCTGTAAATCAACAACAGCCTGTGCGTCCTGTTTATTGGATTGTGCAATATCTGCCAAGGTTTGACCGTTATATAACGCATCATACAATTGCTCATCCGAGGATGCGCCCAGTGTTTTCAAAAGTTCATCATCCTTGGAAGCTTCATTATCCTGTACCTGAGGGGCTCTCTCTGGAGCCAGTGTAGCAGCATTAGCCCGACTTCCCCAAGTAGAAGACTGCCCAATAGATAACGCCAGCAACAGTGTACAGATGACCATAATTCGTTTTCGATTCATAAGTGTAAATCTCCTTTGTGTTTCATTCAATTTCTGACAGGGTGGAGTCTTATATGGATATCCAACGGGAGTAATGTTTATGCGTTTAGCCGATCCGGCTTATGTAGTTACCAGATTCTAATATACATCATACACACCCAATCTTAGCGCCAGCTTAATACTCGTTTAAAATAAACTAAAAGAGGAGGATGTAAACAGGTAACAGCAAAAAAATTTCACCGATGCTCGTAGGAGGGCTCGTACGATGGATGTGATCTATCCTTCGGTCCCTATTTTTTCTTTGACCAGATTTTTCGTATCCCATGCATACAGAGCAGCAGCAGAGGCAGAAAAAGGCCCATAGATAAGGAAAAAGGTGTCCATATTTTTGCATCCCAGGATTGCTGGTATGGGACATTTGGGTATATGATCACCGACATGACGATCAGGATCATTCCGATAGGGAAGATCAGCGGACGATCATCTTTTAGATTAAAGATTTGGCTAATGGCTATCATAATCGATTGCATATACAGAGCCAGCCTGAAAAAGAGCGAAATAAACCACATAGCGGCCATGATCGCTTCAATACGCTGAAGAAAATTTCCAATGTTTATTTTTTGGGCTAATGAATAGCTCGGATACATACTTCTTGCTGTTAATTCATGGCCGAAAACCAAAACGGCCAATACAATGACCACAACCAGAATCAACCCGCCAATCAGTCCCCCTGTTAAAAAAGCCCTGCGCGCTTGATCGGGCTGATCGACAAACGGAAAAATCATGAGAAAAACAATATGGGTCAGAAACGCAATACTAATAAAGGACAAGGCGGCAGACCAAACAGGTCCGCCTCCCTTCTCCAGCATCGGTTGGGCGTTCTCCAGTTTGATATTGGATACGACTAAAATGACAAAAGCTGTATACAGCAAAATGAACAAGGGAAACAATAGTTCAGCAGAACGGGCTACCGTTTCCAGTCCCAGGCGCACGCCCATCAATACAATGAGCGCAAAGAGGATATTGACTGCTTGCATCGGCGTTTCCGGCATCATTTGAGTAGTCAAAAAATTCCCCGAATCATACAACACCGCAGCAGGACCCCCCAGAAAAAACATAACCATAAACAGCAGAGCAACAGACTTCCCCAACCACTTGCCCAAAAGGGTCTCCATGATTTCAATCAGGGTCATCTGTGGATACAGGATGGTAATCGTGTTGTACAGCCATATCAACAGCAGCCCGGAGCCCACTCCGACGAGTGCTGCGATCCATGCATCCTGTTTAGCAGTGGCGGCCATAACGGAAGGGATGACGAGGATTGCGGTGCCGATTGTAAATAATATCGTTAAGATCAACAATTGCCGTGTGGAGATTTTAACTTGCTTAGGCACCATCTTCACCTCTATCTTCACGTTTATCATCCGGCTTGTTATTCTTCTTTGTCCCCAACCTTTTCAGGGCATGTATACTGAGCAGCAGTAAGGGAAGAAACAACCCGATTGATAGTGAATAAGGAACCCACGTCTTTGTATCATAGATTTGTTGATATGTGACATTGGGATACACGATGACGGACATGATGACTAAAATCATCCCGAGAGGAAGCACCAGTTGCCGGTCGTTTTTCAAACGAAAGATTTGGGCTATTGCTGTCACAGTAGTGTGCATGTACAGCGTGATTCTGAAAAAGAGTGAAATAAACCACATGGTAGCCATAATTGCTTCGATACGCTGTAAAAAATTGCCGATGCTAATTTTTTTGGCTAACGCATAGCTAGGATAAATATTTCTTGCCGTTAAATCAGGACCTAATACAAAAATTGCCAGTGCAACCACCACGACCAACATTAATCCGCCAATCAGGCTGCCTATGAAAAAAGCTTTACGGGTTTGATCGGAACGATTTACAGAAGCCGGGAAGATCATGAGCAGAATAATATGAGGTATAAACACAGTGCTAACAAAGGACAGGGCAGCAGGCCAAATAGGTCCCAATCCCGCCTCTAATACAGGTTGAATGTTTTCTAATTTAATATTGGACACCACTAAACCTGTAAAAGAAATATAAAGAAGAGTAAATAACGGAAACATCAGTTCGGCAGAACGGACCAGCACTTCCAGCCCCAGCCGAACAGCCAACAATATAATAAGCGCAAAAAGGATATTTACCGCTAGAATTGGTGTTTCTGGTATCATTTGAGTAGTCATAAAATTCCCTAAATAAAATAAAACGGGAGCGGGAGCATTGATGAAAAGTGTGGTGAAAAACAGAAGACCGACGGCTTTGCCTAACCATTTTCCGAGCAGGGTTTCCATAATCCCAATCAGAGTCATCTCTGGATACAGAGCTGCAATCTTGCTGTACAAATACAAGACAAGGAGCCCGGCCCCGACCCCGACGAGCGCGGCAATCCACGCATCTTGTTTGGCTACCAACGCCATGCCTGAAGGAATGATGAGGATTGCACTCCCGATCGTAAATAAAGCCGTTAATATCATAATTTGGCGTGCTGAGATTTTGATCTGTCCGGGCACCTATTTCACCTCGTCTTATTTTATTAGACCGATATGGGTCAGGAAATCACTGAGAGGTCTATATACCGCTGTTATCCAATCCAGAGGAGTTGGAATAAGCCAGTTTAATGCCTTGGCGCAGCAAATTCCGACGGCAAAAAGGAGAAGGACGGAGAATAACCAAAGTTCTTTTTTTAACCCCTTTTTCCACATGTAGGGGACCTCGATCAAGCTGATTGCAGCAGCGGTTAGTAATATGCCCAGAACTTTCACTATATGAGACAGCATCTTGGGAAACACCTTCTTTTGTAGGGTAAGGTTCTATACAGGAGCCAGATCCCCCGCCGTATCTGACAAGGGATTTACTCCTTAATATCATTCAAAAATGAGCTGCCAATCGTGCCCAAGCGCCGAATCTTGAAATTGACCTTGATATTTACGGGTAATTCTGCAAAGTGCTCATAATCCCAATTTTTTTTAATGGATTTCCAGGTTCTCGGGTCAGCGCGGTGAATGGCTTCACCGAATCCGAAAATGTCAGCTTTGTATGATTTTTGAGCTTTTCTGACAGCCATTTTCATAATCTCTTCTATCTTTTCTTCCTCTTTCTTCTCAATGTCATAAATCGTCCCCACCTGGGTCAGATCCAGGTCATTACACTCGACTTCTCCCACGTTGGCCTCAACCTGCATTTTTATATTGACCTGGGGCTCCCCCCTATAAACGCTCCCTTTTATAGTTGTTTGGGTACGAATGATTTCCGAAACGACTTTGCCGCCTCTGGGGCAAGCTACAAAGCCGACAGAGCTTTGCACTTTGCCGCGGATGAAATTGTAGCCTCTACTTTCAGTTTCATTTAACCACCCGATTAATCGGTCTTTTCTAAATACAGCAAGTCCCGAATACTGTAAACGGCTGAACGGGTCGATCTTTTGTACATTGCTACTTGTTTCTCCCATTTCTTTATTGCCCACGATACGGAGTCCTGTCAAAACAGGCTGCATTCCTTCACTGGTGAGTGCTGAAATCAATTCATCCAAAGTTACCGTCATACTGGGTGACCAGTTTTTCTGCGATGTTTCCAGAGAGGAGAAAAGGTCATTCGCCGGAATGGGATCTAAGGGCGTCATAATTTTCAACGTATCCTCCGCGCTGGTATCCTTGGACACCACAATATAAAAATCAGTGCGGAATTGATGATCCCTGGAAAGTAAATCTAGAGATTTTGCCATTCCTTCGGTGGCTACCGACTCACCGATTACACATATACGCAGGTGAGAAAAATATATTTTCCGAGGACTAAGCGTTGTTATTTTTCGGATCGCTTCAAATATGGTATCCGCTTCCTCTGTATACAAGGTGGCTGGTGCCCCACCACCTGCTCCTTTTTTGGCTGATGCTTTTCCAGGGTCCACCACTTGGATAGAGACCCGAAATTGATCTCCTTGTTTATCGATCCCCATACCGACGGCGATGGCAAGCTCATTCAACTCCCTGCGATTCCAACAGCCCGTCAGAAGTAAAACGAGTGCAAGAATCAGGAACAGAAATGCTTTCTTCCGCTTCATGATTATCCACTCCTTTCCGACTGTTTCTCTTTTCTTCTATTTCCGTGATTTCCGGGGCGGAGTGCTGTTTCGGCGCTTCACATTCTTCTGATCGACTAACCGGGGACGTGAAATCATCATCCAGTGAGGAAACCGAAATATGGTATCTTTGGTGTCCGAAGGTATTAGAGGTGCAAAAGGAGTCATATAGGGAACGCCGAACGAACGAAGGCTGCACATATGCAGGACCAGGGCAATGCCTCCAACGATAATCCCGAACAGCCCAAAGGAAGCGGCAAGTCCCATCAAGGGGAACCGCAGCATACGAAAAGCGATGGACATATTATAGGCAGGGAGAACAAAGCTTGAAATCGCCGTAATCGATACGACAATAACCATTGCTGCAGATATGATGCCCGCCTCGACGGCAGCTTGCCCGATGACGAGTGTGCCTACGATAGAGACGGCTGCCCCGATGTACTTCGGCATACGAACTCCAGCTTCCCGCAATATTTCAAAAGTTAATTCCATCATGAGTGCTTCGATAAAGGCGGGGAAGGGAACGGCCTCCCGCTGTGCTGCCAGACCGATCAGCAGTGAGGTCGGCAGCATTTCCTGATGAAACGTAGTGATGGCAATATATAGGGACGGACCTAACAGGGAGATAAAAACTCCGGTGTAACGAAGAACCCGGATGAAGCTGCTGATGTCCGCACGCTGATAATAATCCTCCGCCGCATGCAGGAAGGAAACAAACAGCGCAGGTACGACAAGCACAAAAGGAGTCCCATCCACCAGGATCGCGATTTTTCCTTCCAACAGCTCGGCGGCGATGACGTCTGGACGTTCGGAGTTGTATACTGTTGGAAAAGGGGTGAAAGTTTCGTCCTGGATTAACTCCTCGATATAACCGCTTTCGAGAATGCCGTCTACATCAATGCGATTCAATCGCTCATGCACTTCCTCGACCAATTTAGGGTTCACGATCCCTTTGATATACATGACAGCGACTTCGGTCTGGGTTACACGACCGATTTGTTTGGTTTCCAGCCACAAATTCGGATCTTTAATCTTACGCCGAATCAATGCCGTATTCGTGCGCAGTGTCTCAGAAAATCCTTCCCGCGGCCCACGGACGACATTTTCCGAGGCAGGCTCGGTGACACCGCGATCCTTCCATCCACGTGCGCTGGCTACTATTCCCTGTGTCTCACCGTCAATCAAAATGACAGCATCCCCTGACAACAGCGCGTTATATAAGGTTTCAAAGTCGATAATCTCCCGGATGCTTCCAATGGTTAGGGCATAATCTTTCAATACTTGCATGACACTAGAGGAGTTCTGGAGCCTGCACTCTACGTCTCTGGACAAGCTACTATCCAGCATCATCGATTCCATAATGAAGTCGGAGACTATATTTTTGTCCGCCAAACCGTCCGTATAGAGAATTGCAATGAGCTGGTCACCATCTTTGCCGATACGAACTTCTCTTATGATGATCAGACTTACTTTCGCTGTGCTGGACTGGCGGCTTTTTAACTTTGTTAGGGGGGGTTCTTTTCCGAAAACGCATGAACGTTCTCCCTCTCTTTGAGGATACTTTTTAATCCAGTATGGACGCAGGGGTCTCCAGATAAACTTACTGCTGAAATTTCGATGGGGGAGATACAGATATGAAAAAAAACCTCTTTCACTTTTGTGAAAGAGGTTTTAGACATCTACAACCATTACAATTTAGGGTTTTTCCCATACTTATTGTCGGCAGGCTGACTGTCTTGGCAGAAGAATACAATCAAAATAATTGACCCTACCAGAGGAATCAGACTGATTAGAATCCACCATCCGCTTCTACCTGTGTCATGCAGTCTACGGGCCATAACGGCCAAGGATGGCAACAGGACAGCAAGAGAATAGATCAAAGTCAATATCGGAGTTAAACCCAAAAGACTATCGATCAGACTGATTACAAAGCTAGCGATTGCACTAAATAGAACAAACATCCAATATTCTGTACGTCTTGCTCTACCTTGAAATCCTACATAGTTTTTTAATGCATTTAAATACCATTGCATATATTTTTTCACCTCCTTATAAAATCTAAACGGTTCTTTACAGTATCCGTAAAATTGTCCTTTTAGGTATATCGGCAGGAAACATATAAAATTTTACTTGTAAAATTATAACTTTAAACTAGAAATTTACGCAATACATTTATTAATGTTAATAATTCGATGAATAATTTATAAAAATATAAAATTACATATTGAATTTTCCATATCCATTGAATAATATAGAGGTACGGTTAACCGCCAGGTTTGAAACGTCCTTCTTAACAGAAGGTGCTTTTATTTTCAAATCAAGTGAAAGCGCTTTAATGATGAATAGGAGGGATGAGCAACATTAAATTCGAGGCTGAAGAAGTTAATACAAACATAATCCTGACCGCTTTCTCAATATTTTTTTATGTTATCAGGGATGTTCAAAACGAGAGGAGATTGATTTATGAAGCAATCATTTGTTCGTAAAGTAACGGCAGCTTCACTGGCAGGTGCGCTGTTGTTGCCTGCTTCTTTGGTAGGCGCCGAGCAAACACTCAATTCAGATACAGATGGAATTCAAAATGTGGGGCAAACTTCCCTTCAAGCTCAAGACCTAGAAAACTTTTCAATTCAAAGTAAAAAGGCTGTCTCTTTCAAGGAGACTTCCGTACATGATCCATCCATTCTGAAAGTGAAAGACACATTTTACATTTTCGGCTCACATCTAGCGGCTGCCAAGTCCAAAGACCTCATGAATTGGGATACGATTGCTACAGGAGTGGCGAATGGTAATGCATTGATTCCCAACGTCAAAGAAGAATTAAAGGAAGCACTGGATTGGGCACAGACAGACACCCTGTGGGCAGCTGATGTCATTCAACTGGCAGATGGCAAGTTCTATATGTATTATAACGCTTGCAAGGGTGACTCACCGCGTTCAGCAATGGGCCTAGCAGTTGCTGATAAAATTGAAGGGCCTTATAAGAATAAAGGCATTTTTCTAAAATCCGGCATGTGGGACCAACCGAGTGAGGATGGGACGATCTATGACGCAACCAAGCATCCAAATGCCGTAGACCCGGACACCTTTTATGATAAAAACGGCAAGTTGTGGATGGTATATGGCTCTTACTCAGGAGGCATCTTCATTATGCAGATGGATGAAAAAACAGGGAAGCCGCTCCCTGGTCAAGGCTACGGTAAAAAGCTGACAGGCGGTAATCATGCTCGTATGGAAGGGCCGTACATACAATACAGTCCGCAAACGGACTACTATTACTTGTTCCTGTCCTATGGTGGATTGTCAGCGGATGGCGGATACAACTTGCGGGTGGCTCGGTCCAAAACACCGGATGGTCCTTTCTACGATGCTGAAGGCAATGATATGATCAAGGTCAAGGCGAATCCTGATAAACCACTTTTTGATGACGCTTCCATTGAACCATACGGTGCCAAACTGATAGGTAATTACCTGATTCCAAGAGAAATTGGTGATCCGGGTACAGGACTGGGTGCAGGTTATGTGTCACCCGGACACAACTCGGCTTATTATGATCCCAAGACGAAAAAGCATTTTGTCATTTTCCATTCCCGTTTCCCGGGGAGAGGCGAACAGTTTGAAGTGCGGGTACATGAAATGTTCATGAACGCTGACGGTTGGCCTGTGGTTGCTCCTTATCGTTATTCGGGAGATGAAGATTCACTGAAAAAGCTGTCAGAAAAGGATGTCCTCGGTCAATATTCGTATGTAAATCACGGGAAGGAAATTTCGGCAAATATTAAGCAAGCCGTTAACGTCAGTCTGGATAGTGGCGGCAAGCTGTCTGGTGGAGTGAACGGTACATGGAAGTTGGGGGCAGGCAATCAGTTGGAAATTACAGCAGAGGGCACGAAGTACAAAGGTGTATTCCTGCGGCACCGTGATCCAGACACAGGTGCCAAGACGCTTGCTTTTACCGCGTTGTCCTCCAAGGGGGTTGCGGTATGGGGTTCGCTAAAGCCTGACCTGAAGGCCAGCAAGATTGTAGCTGCTGTGCAGAAGGATCTGAGCCTGGGCGATACGAGCAATGTTCTTTATAATCTGACGCTACATACTCAAGCAGCACAAGATACCACTATTTCATGGGAATCCACCCACCCGGAGAATATTTCTGTGACAGGTGAAGTATACCGTCCAGAAGCCGGTTCTCAGCCAGTAACAGTTACATTGACAGCGACCATCAAAAAGGACAAAGCCACAGCTAAGAAAAACTTTACAGCCATTGTTCCCGGGCAGGCCCGAGGTCCTCAGCTCGCACGCTATTCGTGGAGTGAAGATCAAGGAACTTCGGTTGTCGACAGCACATACAATCAATTCGATGGTAAGACCTATGGTGGTGCTGCATGGGATAAAGACGGGAAGTTTGGCGGTGCGCTTGTCCTAAACGGTAAGGATGGTTACGTGCAACTACCAAATACAGTAACAGATGCGAAGGATTTTACCTTTTCCGCTTGGGTGAACTGGAAGGGCGGTGCAGCTTGGCAACGGATTTTTGACTTCGGCAACGGCCAAGCCCGGCATATGTTTCTTACCCCTTCCCAAGGAAACGGTGTGCTCCAGTTTACAATCCATGAGGGTACGGATCAAAGCTTGCTTTCCAAATCATCATTACCTCTAAACCAGTGGACGCATGTAGCGGTTACACTGGAAGGGAATACAGGAAAGCTGTATGTAAATGGTGAGGAAGTAGCCGTTAATGACAGCATTACCTTTAATCCCAATGAGTTGCTGACGAGTGAGGCTTATCTCGGCAAAAGCCGTTTTGCCGCCGATGCTTACTTTAACGGCAGCCTGGATGAAGTTCAATTGTATAACAAAGCGCTGACAGCAGAGGAAATTAAAGCACTGGCGGAGTTGTAATTCAAATGAACTAAAATGAGCAAATAAACGCAGGAGATGGGCTTTTAGTAAGAAGTTCGTCTCCTGCGCAATGTTTTGTATATTTATTTCTTGATTGCTGGTATAATAGGAAGCAACTGCGGATATAATGTTTTAAGTAGGCGTTAATGACTCACTCCCGCCGAATGAACACAGCTTTGAAGCAGCAATAGAAGACATAAGCACTCTGCATAAATTAAATTCACCAGTGCTTGCGTTTTCAATACACTTATGGTAATATGAGTATATTGAAATTGTGACCTGAGATTCACATATTGTAGAGGGTTATTGTTTTAGGTTGAAATAACCTTGTGCAATATGTGAATTTTTATTTGTCAAAAATAAAGGTCATATAAATACATTTTGGAGGTAATTCCATGCAAACAGGTACAGTTAAATGGTTTAACGCAGAAAAAGGTTTCGGTTTCATCGAGGTTGAAGGTGGAAGCGACGTATTCGTACATTTCTCCGCAATCCAAGGCGAAGGTTTCAAATCTTTGGACGAAGGCCAACGCGTAGAATTCAACGTAGTTGAAGGAAACCGTGGACCACAAGCTGAGAACGTTGTAAAACTGTAATTTAAAATTACAGCCTACTTCAGATGCCCCGAACATAGCGTTTGGGGCATTTGTTTTTATCTGTTCACAAGACCGTTTTTGAACTGATTACATCTTATCGCTTTATAAATCATGAAGAAAGAGGGATGTTTATGTACAATTCACGGAAAAAGCCAATGGATGAGATTCCTGAGGAAATTACAACTGTCTGGAATTGCGCCAGCGATACATGTAACGGCTGGATGCGGGATAACTTCGCTTTTTCTGTCGAGCCGACATGCCCCATTTGCGGTTCTGCCATGGTGAAGGGCGAGAAAAAGCTGGCTGTTTTAAATAATACGAGCTTTAATCATACCAAACAATCCTAAACGGATAAATGTTTGTAGTGAAAGATGCCCCATAGCCATTAACGGCGCTGAGGCGTCTTTTTTGTTTTTTATAAATATGAATTATACATAAGAATGAACAGGTTTTCAATTATGGTGTGGAGGATGGGGCTAGTATGCTCAGTAAGATAGAATTAAATTCGGGTAGCGCTTCGTAAAATACACCGTGCCCGCTTCGTTCGAAAGGAATAAGCTTTGATCCGGCAATTCCTTTTTGAGTTTGGACAGCCAGGGGGAAAGGACAGACCCGATCCAGCTTGCCGTGTAGAATCCAAGTAGGCACGTGTATACATGGTAGGTCAGCGCGCAAATCAGAGTCACGCAGTGAATACAAAGTACAAGCCATGCTATGAACTGTAGCCGCGAAACCCTGATCACGTAACCAATCGCGTAAGCTCTGGCTAACGGGATTAGCAAACAACATCTCGCCAAAAGAAGTTACCAGTTGTGGACGATCTGTATAGGCTTGTTTGATGAGTTTATCTACCTCTGTGACAGGAGTACCGTAAGGGAAGTCGCTGGTTGGGGTGAATCGGGGCGTAGCTGCTCCGATCAAGATCAATTGATTGACGCCAAATCCCCGGTGCCTGCTCATGTAGCGTGTGACCACAGCTCCCCCCATCGAAAAACCGATCAGCCGTACCTGGTTTAACTGAAGCGCCTGCATAACAGCCAGCAGATCGTCCGCCAATCGATCATAATTGTATCCATGCCATGGTCGATCAGACTTGCCGAACCCCCTAAGATCAACCTGAATACAGCGATACCCGTAAGCAGGCAACAAGGCGGCCTGATATTCGTACATTCGGTGATCCAGCGGCCAGCCGTGAACCATCAGAACAGGGATGCCTTCTCCAATATCCTCGACATACAGCTTCACGCCGCGTTCCACCTCAATATAATATCCCATCGTGTTCACCCCTTTAGAAATCACGAAATTTCATTCTCTCTCACATATATGTAGCCAGGGCTTAGCTCATTCGAAAAAGGGATGAGACTGTCACGATATAAGCATATATTATGTTAAAAAATGTATGTCATCCTAGATAGGGATGGGATATAATTATGGAATGAAACAGCATCGGGAGAGTGGAACAATGACACCATCAAAAACATTAAAATGGATTACAGGCGGATTGGAGCTGTTTTTAGCTATTCCCGTTTTGGGCGGGCTGCTCGTCGTAAATTCCGCGTATACTATATTGTTCTTTATGCTGATTTTCCACATTGTTACGTTGGTGCTATCGGTGACGAATAGAGAGTCTTATTATGGATCTATTTTAGGGATCGTGACCTCGGTTATTGGATGGATTCCGATTGTGGGCTGGTTGATGCATTTGATCTCAGGCATATTTTTGATGATTACCGCAGCCCAGCAGCCGCGTGATCAGTATCGTAATCGCAATCCTTATGATGATTATCGCTACTAGGGGATGTGTGGCGATACAAAGATGAAAGATCCTGTTGAACAGGGTCTTTTTTTATTTATGAAATCTCCCCATGATTATGGTGTTGTAGTATTTGCCATCTGAAAGAACCTTATCGTTTTTTAATAACCCTTCGATCTCAAATCCATGTTTTTTATAGAGCTCAATGGCTTTATCATTCGTTTCCAAAACTTGTAGAGTTATTTTCTTGATGCCATTGGAGTCAGCCCAAGAAATAGATTTTTTTAAAAGATTCGTCCCGATCCCATAACCCCAAAAATCCTTTAGTACGCATACGCCAAATTCAACTTTATGAGAGAATCTGCTCAGAACATGGCCCTCACATCTTGAAAAGCCGACGATTTTATCATGAACTACCGCAACTAAAAATAGGTTTCTGTTATTCTCTGTATCTGATTCAATGAGCTGTTCAAAACCGGATGTACTTATAAACGCTTCTCCCTTCTCTCTGTCTAAATTTTCAGTCTCTCCATCAATCAGCAAACGGATTTCAGACAAATTCTTCGCATCTTGAATCATGGCAGATCTGATCGTATAGCTCATTCCTCGTATCTCAAATTCCTGTTTATTTATTTTCATTACATTCTCCTTATTATGAATTTTAGTGAAAAATGACCTCTGGATCATGTTAGTCTACCACATATTATCTTGTTTACATGACAAATAAGCTTGTCCCCTCCTGTTGTATCAGCAGCAGGGGACAAGCTTATTGATTTCTCAATCCGTACAGGGAAGCCGGATTGAGATTTATTATACATGGGTGGATGTGCCAGATTAACAAATGGTTCTTATGAATGCGACTTATTGAGCTACGGCTTCTTGGAAAACGGGAGCTGTAGCTATTTCTGCTTAGCAGGAGCCTTGGCTGCATCACCTTGAGCAGGAGCTTTACCTGCATCCGCTTTACCGCCATCTACTGGTGGTTTGGAGGGTTTTACGCCATTCACCATATCTGTCATCATTTTTTTTAGATTAGAGACACGTTGGTTATATTCAGTTGCTGTAATCTTGCCGTTTTGTTTTTCCGTAGCCAGTTTCGCTTTCATATCTGAAACCATCACATCAATAACGGAATTTACGCTCACACCTTGTGCTTTGGCGATTGTAGCAAGGGATTTACCTGCTTTCAACTGTGTATCCAACTGACTGGAGGACAATTTCAATAATTTCAGGAGAGCTTTGTTCTCAGCATAGTTTCCTCCTGCCATTTTAGGGCCGTTAGCATCTCCGGGGTTACCCTTAGGTGCTTGTGCTTTGTCTGCAATGGGAGCCTTCTCAGGTGTAGTTGAAGCAGCATGGGCTGCGCTTGTGGAGTATAGTGCACCGCCTCCTAAAAATGCCAAGGCCATCGTTCCGGCCAAAATTGCTTTCTTGGTGCTCTTCATCTTCATTTTCCACCTTTCGGTTATGGTTTGTTTGGTACGTGATACATCATAAGGCATCAACTTGAATGCTATCTGAGTGCAAGCTGAGCATTTACTGAATGAAATTTGGAAGCATGACTAACATTTTAGTAAGATGGTACTTGTATTACGTGTATTAAGTGATATAATACACTACATGCACGATAGATGCAGCCGATTAGGGGGAAACACCCATGGAAGAACAACGGGTTGGCTCGTTCCGATTTTTAATTGACTTCAGCCAGCCATTATATGAGCAAATATTAAATCAAGTACGAAGCTCCATTGCTAAAGGGGAGATCGAAATGGGAAGCAAAATGCCATCTGTTCGTGATCTGGCGCAGGAACTACGCATGAATCCGAATACTGTGATGCGGGCGTATCAGGAGCTGGAGCGGGACGGATTGACTGAGAAGCGGCGCGGGTTAGGCACTTATGTTACTTCGTCCAGTGAACGGATTGCCAGCTTTAGGGAACAATTGGCTATAACGTATATAGATCAGTTTCTCGGACAGATGAGCAGTCTGGGGTTATCGTGGGAAGATGTACAGCAGTATATAAGAAGCAAACAGGACGGAAATGACGAGGGAGGAGGCGAAGGGGCATGACGGAATCTATTGTGGTTGCGAGTCATCTGACGAAGCAATATGAAAGTAAAAAAGCGCTGGACCACTTGGATGTCGTCATTCCGGCGGGACGCATTGTAGGGGTGCTTGGACCCAATGGCTGTGGGAAGTCCAGCTTTTTTCGAGCAATCACCGGATTAATTCGGCCGGATGGGGGCGAGCTTCAGGTATTGGGGCAAAAGCCAGGTTGGGAAACCAATCGTGGCATATCCTATCTGCCTGACCGGGCTCGCTGGTACCCTAATCATACGGTGCAGCAGACACTGGAGTGGGGGGAATCCTTTTTGCCTGACTTCAATATAAAAGATGCCTATAAACTTGCTGATCATATGGACGTAGAGTTGGAGTTGAAAATGGCCGGGTTGAGTCGCGGACAGGAGGCACGTGTGCTACTGATTTTATGTCTGGCGCGTGAGGTTCCGCTCATGATCCTGGATGAACCGTTTGCGGGCATTGATGTCCTCTCCAGAGAGGCGATTGTGGCCGGGATTATTGATTATTTGGAGGGTCGCCAGCAGTCTATACTCATTAGCACGCATGATATTCAGGAAGTGGAAGGCTTGTTTGACTACACGGTCATGATGGACCGCGGACGGGTCATATGGTCTGGTGATTCGGATGATCTGCGTGCAGAGCATGGCTCGCTGAATCAGGTGTTCCGCAATTTGTACAAAAAGGAGTGGAAGGCGTGAATTCATCAGGGCTGTTCAAAGATTTGATACGCCATGAATTTCGAAATAAAGGAAGCTGGAGAAAGCAGAGCCGCAATCGACTACCGAGATCGTGGAGACTTGTGTATTTCTCATTATTTCTAATTGCGGCGTTCGTTATTTCCTTGTATTTCGCGCTTCATAACCAACTCGAATTGACAAGGCTGTGGTATGTCACCCTGGGTTTGCCGTACATGATCATTTTCATGGGTGTGGGAAGTCTGAGAAGAGAATGGGAGAATGACACCTACGGATGGTGGCTGACTCTGCCCTATCCGCGCATGTGGCTGATTAGCGCCAAATGGATTGCTGCTATTTTACAAGCCGTGGTCGTGACCTTGTCCCTGTTTGTGGTAGGTTCTCTGTACGCGCTGTTCATCTCATCAACCATCCAGCCTTATACGTTTGCGGATGCAGCGTCCTTTATTATAGCTGGATTGAACTGGTTTGTGATGATTATCGCTTTCACACCGTTGGTTATTGCGCTGGGTCTGCTGACGGCCAGTACCAAATACAGCACCTTGCGGCCGATTAGCCCGATACTCTGGATTCTTTTGATGGGTGGCGGGAGTGTCTTTTATTGGTCAGGCGATCAGGGGCTTTATGAGCAGTTTGACCATGTTCAAACAGGACAATGGTTTTCTTTTACCTGGCATTTCCCGATTGCGGTGTTGATCAGTTGGGTTGCTGCATATGTATTAATCCGCTTGAGCGCTTATCTACTGGAGAAAAAACTGTCGATTTAGGCTAGCGTATCTATAGGATCTATGAGGAAGGAGTTTCACCATGACGACGATATTTATATATGCATTGTTGGCTGTTTTGGTGGGGCTGATGATCTGGTTGAGAACCAAAAGACGAGGGGGGCCGGTAAAAGGAAACGGAATCCGGATTCTGCTCCCCTTGTTTATCGCATTCCCGCTTATGATGATGTCTGTGTACCAATTAATGCATATTCCGGGTCAAACGTACGCGCCCCCCGCCTTTTGGGAACTGCTGGTTGCCGGGCTATTAGGGGCTCTGTTTGGCTATGTTATTTTGCTGCATACGGCGTATGAAAGACGGGATGACGGTCTTATTTATCCCAAGCCGAACCAATATTTTAAATATATTATTATCGCTATTATCTTGATTCGCGTTGTTTTGACCCAGTACCTCAGTAGTCTGGGTACGACTGAAATTAGTATGCTGGCAATTACGATGGCGCTGGTATATATCTCAATATGGCGAATCGGGAGCTTTATCAAGTTTCGGAGAACGTTATCCGTATAACAATAGCAATGGGGTTAACAGCGGCTTACTATTCAAAAAGCGTTCATTCGCTTGGCGATAGGAGCCGCTTTTTTTGAGTTTCGGCATTAGCAATTTATCACACATTGTTATTGCTCCCCATATCCTTTATTCTAAGGCTTGTGGCTTGCATTGTAGCAGTATAAGTATAAATTTTTGAAAGGAGGGTTATTGAGGTTTCAAAAGATTTAAATGGGGTTTAAAGTTAGATAGGCGGGGAAAAGTTGCTTTTTGCGATTAGGTGTAACTATATAAGTTACATAAAAGGAAATTGTCTTCCATATTCTATTTTATAGGTTGAGAGGGGTTCACATTCATGAAAAAACATACGGTTACTGCTGCACTCGCTGGTTTGCTTGTTCTGTCTTCTGCTGTACCGGCTTTAGCAGCCGAGGTAAAACCCACTACGGGTATTCAGGTTTGGGTAGATGGCAAGAAGGAGGCTTACAAAATTGCGCCTATCGTGAGAAATAAGCAGGTCTTAATTCCCTTGAGACAATTGGCCTCCAGTTTGGGAATTCCAATGGATGCCAAGCATATTACGTTCAATACGGCGCGACAAAGCACGACTATCCGATATGATCAGGCGACGGTTGTATTGGTGTCAGGCAGTCCGGAAGCGCAAATCAACGGGATTAAGGTACCGCTATCCACCTCGACCCTATTGACCAAACAAGGGGTAACTTATGTACCGGTTGATGTCGTCAAAGAAGCATGGGGCAAGCAAGTGATTTGGGACCCGGCCAGCCAAACGGTGCAAATCGGGGTGAGTAATAAGGATAAGGTCGTTGAAATCGTGAAAAGCTTTGAAACCGGAGACACGAAAGCAGCCGAGACTTGGATCAGCAAGGATCAGTACATTCAGCACAATCTGAGCTTTGCTAGCGGAAGAGATGCGTTGCTGCAAGGGATTAGCCAGTCGAAGGGAGCCAATGTACAGGTTGAAATCCAACGTGTAATTCAGGATGGCAATTATGTAGCGGTTCATTATAAAGAGTCCATTGCAGGAAAAACGAGCATTGTTTTTGATATTTTCCGCTTCGATAGCAATGGTAAAATTGTTGAGCATTGGGACAATATTCAGGACTCGGCTCCAGCTAATCCAAGCGGACGTACAATGATTGACGGAACAACACAGATCACGGATCTCAACCAAACTGAGACGAACAAAACACTGATCCGCAAGTTTGTGGATGATGTTCTAGTTGGAAAAAATCGTGCTGCATTGGAAAGCTACTATAACGGTGATCATTACATTCAGCATAACCCTCTTTTTGGTGACGGTGTATCCAATTTGAAGCAAGCATTTTCCGCAGCGGGAAGCCAAGGAGCTTCTTTTGGATATGGTCAGGTTCACATGGTTATTGGAGAAGGCAACTTCGTGCTGGTTGTGAGTGAATTGACATCATCTAAGGGAACTTCAGCCGCTGTCTATGATCTGTTCCGGGTAGAGAACGGTAAGGTAGGAGAACATTGGGACGTAGTTCAGGAGGTTCCAGCTAAAACAGAGTGGAAAAATACAAACGGTAAGTTTTAAAAAAAGTGAGTTTGGGGTATGGCCTGATTGGCACGCTTTCCCAACCGTCCTGTTCCTGTTAAAATGATGCAAACATATAACAGGGGGTTGAACGATGGAAGGCTTGAAGCGGCGTGTGGGCTGCCTGCATGCACATCACTCGAACATAGCCTATGTGGAACGAGCTTTTGCTTCTTATGAGGTGGAGCTGATACATTTTGTGGACCCTGGGCTTATGCGCCGGATCTCGTCAGACCCGCATTTTTCTGCGGACGATGCCAGTCGCAAGGTAGAAGAGCAACTAAGCTGGATTGCCCAAAGCGACATAGACGTTATTTTGATAACGTGCACGAATTATATCGTTTTGGCGGAAAAGGCTCAATTGACCATGTCTACACCAATAATCGCGCTGGATGAGCCCTTTTTTCATGAGATATGCGATGATTTGCTGCCACGGACCTTGGTATTCACGAATCCGGCTACCGTAGAGGGAACGATGAAGCGTCTTTATCATACGGCTGCTCTGTTAGGCAAACCAGATATCTCATCTAGGATAGAGGTTAAGGTGGTGGAGGACGCTTTTCAACTGATTATGCAGGGACGTGAAGACGAGTATAAGGAATTGCTGGTCCGTTCGCTGTATGAGCTGAGGAAGGCTGATCCAAGCAGAGATCTGGCTGTAGCACAGTTGTCTATGGTTGATGCTGCGTTACAGGTGGAGCTGGAGACGGGGGAAATGATTGACAATCCCTTACGGTCGTTGACGAATTTAATTGAGGATTTGTTAGGTTAAAAAAGTATAACTAAAAGAACTTCCAACCCGTGTTCTGGGACTATGGAAGTTCTTTTTTTGAGGCTGGCGAGCGGGTTACTTCTGCGTTGTTCATCACAGATTCTGTTGATCTTGGGTGATGAATGCTGCGCCTGCCGATTCTCTTTGGACAAGCGTAACGTATAAACGTTCATGCTCCACGTCTTCCCCGGCAATGATTTTGAGAACTTGTTCGGCAGCTACAGCGCCCCATTTACGTTTGGAATAGTCAATCGTTGTCAGACGGGGCTGAATATATTGCGCCAGCTCGATATTATCAAAGCCGACGATATGAATATCCTTGCCAATTGTCAGTTCTGATTGAGCCATTCGATTGTAAAAGCCCACTGCCATTTCATCATTGAGACAAAATACGGCTACAGGTTCCGAACCCGGGCCATCTTGTTGCCGCAAAATGATTTCAGCCGCCTGTTCGCCACCCGATTTCTCAAAATCGCCGTCAATTTCGATCATTTCAGCGATGCCGCTACGCTCAATGGTCTGCTTGACTGCCTGCATCCGTTGCCATGAATCGTAAGAACCTTCTGGTCCGGTAACCACATATAGCTTACGGTGTCCCAATTCCAATAAATGTTCGATTGCGAGAGCGGCGCCCGCTTTGTTATCCAACAGCACCTGGTTAATGTTAGGATGATTCAGTTCACGGTCCAACACGACAATTTTATGTCCTCGCTCGGCGTAGTTCAGTAGCTCCTGACTATCAAACGTCTGATCCAGCAC
>NZ_WUDQ01000160.1:0-7514 GCF_009827695.1 Paenibacillus sp. OT2-17
ATGATGCGCCTAAAGATGCAAAGAAGGAAACAGCCGCGCCACCAAATCGACCAGCACAAATGACAGGTAGAGCTACAGATCAAGTGGCTACAGATTCAGCATATCAAGTTTTCAAAAAAGTATTAGAAGATAAAATTGCTTTCGTTTCCATAGATTATCGGCTAAGTGGCGAAGCTATTTTTCCGGCTCCCATTTATGATGTTAAGGGCAGTATCAGATATCTGCGTGCACATGCCAAGGAATACGGTATTGATCCAGAAAAAATTGCAGTAGCAGGAAATTCTGCAGGTGGACATCTGGCTACCGAACTCGCTGTTACTAGTGATATAAAAGAGCTTGAAGGTGATGTTGGGGGCAATCTTGAGTATTCAAGCAAAGTAATGGCTGCAGTTGATTTTTACGGTCCAACAGATATGTTTACCATGGGCCCTGAGATGGACCCAACCCTGCAATCTCCTGAGGAGGCAGCCGAAACACATGACTCTCCACGAGCAGCTGAAGCCAAACTTCTTGGATTTGATAAAGAAGGACAAGGTGTGGCAGTCCTGAGAGATATTCGGGATAAAAAACAAACCAATTCTCCTTATTGGGAAAAAGTAAAGTTGGCAGAATTGGCAAGTCCTATAAATTATGTATCTTCAGATGATCCACCCATGTTTATTGCACATGGAGGAAGTGACAGTTTAGTATCTATTCAACAAAGTTTGAGACTTAGAGATACTCTTAACCATGCAGGAGTAGAAAATATTTTTATGTCTAACTCTAAAGCTCCCCACGGTGGCCAGGGTGAAGATGTCAATAATGCAGCTATAACCTGGGTAACAAAAAAATTGCTTAATAAATAAGCTATTCTAAATATTTATGTTATTTTATTAAAAAAAGGGAGCCCTATTATGGAGGTTCCCTTATTCTTGTAGCCTAGCATGGGCATCATTTTCTAGGTCGAAAGTCCCGAATGAGGGCTGGCGAACGCATAGAAAAAATGATAGTCTAAAATACCACCTGAGAAGAGTATTATTATAAAAGTCTCCACTTAAAGACATCACGCCAAGTTTCCTTTCTTACAGATTTAGTTTCTAGGAAGTATTGTCACAACATCAAGCAATAAAAAAGAGGGACTACTACCGCCATTTACCCTAATCTCCAAATCAACGTTAGATTGCCCATTCACATCTGCATCGGAAAAAAATATGCTAAAAGGCTGATAGCTTGTATAAGGTAAAGTGTTTAGAGGCATTGTTCTAGATACAGCAGTATTCAATAGGCTTATCTGCAACACGCCGCTGTTATTGTTACGATCTACAAGTACGTAATAGGTTAGACTATATCCGTTAGAGCCCGGTTGTCCTAGAGTAACTCGTTGCCTGAGATAAGCGCTCCTACCTGGTTGTACAGCAAAGAAAGCAGATTGTGGACCGGTGTAAGGGCGAAGCGTCGATAAATATACTGCTCCTTCTGCCTGCCAAGGGGAAAAATTCGGCATATCAAATCCATAATTTACAACTCGACTCACACGATATTTTCTACTATTAAGTCCTTTTTTTTGACTTGGTTCTTTTGTTTGGAATTTGAGCACTGGGTTTATAAGTGGGGGATTTTTTTTCTTTTTAACATGATAATTTCGAGTGAAGCTTGTCTTTGATTGTTTAATTTTCGATCTTATTAACATGATACCACTCCTCCAAATCATGATGAAATAATATACACAAGAAATTATGAACAAGTGTTAGTCAAAAGTCTCGTTTTTGTTAATGTTTTTCTTATAAATTCAAAATGAGCACAGAGCAGGGAGAAACGGAGAGAAAGATTGGAAATGTAGGAGCGATAGCGACCGCCTATGTTTTTGGATTTCAGCTGTGAGAAGGGTTATGATAATAAAATAAATCCAAAAACAACAGCGACAAAAAGTGCAATCCTTTTTCGGAGAATCGCTTAAGGTCTCTCATGCAAATCTTAAGTTCAATTTAGTTGCTTTTCACTTGAACGGCTCGATAGAAAGCTAATAAAAAAACAAGCTGACTCCTTATTATAAGGAAACAGCTTGTTTTTAGTTAGAATGTTTCGATTTCATCCTCAACCAGTCTTTTCAATTCAGATGCTTTTATGTCGAGGTCATAGGCTTAAAAGTATTTGGTATTTTCTAGGTTCTATCCTGCGGGGTAAGGATTTTTTTGATTAGTTCTATTTAGTAAATAGTCTGTGCTCGTATGATGAAAGTCGGCCAATTTAATTAAAATCGTCGTTGGAATATCTACATCTCCACGTTCATAATTGCTATATATCCGCTGGCTGCAATTCAGAAAATCTGCCATATGAGTTTGAGTCAAATCCTTATCTTCGCGTAAATTTCGAATTCGTGGGTACATCTTGCTCACCTCAAAACAAGAATACCCTAGCGAAATATTCGCTATTGATATTTAGCGAATATTTCGCTAAAATTATTTAGAAACTAATACATATGAAGAGGGGGAAGAAGGTGAGTATCTTGGAGGATTTATATTATGGAAAATGTAACCCAAGTGAACGAGTAAAACCGAAAGATCCCGAATTTGAACTGGTATCGCAGAAAATATCCAAAACTATGGAAAGCCTGAAAATAAAAATACCAGAACACGAGTACAAACTAATTGAAGAATTATCCGATTTACATGATAATTTGATCTCCATATTATCCGCTTCGGCTTATATTGACGGATACAAGATGGGGGCTTTAATGATGGTTGAATTATTTGACGGAAAAGAAGGGATTATATAGGTATTTGAACAATGACATAGTAAGTAGGTAAAGGATTAAAAGGGGAACGAATAATAAGATAAAAGAAGGAGAACGTTTTGTAGAAAAGACGATTCACAATAAAGGAAACAATATTAACTAAAGACTTTGAAAGGTAGCTCTCGTTAAACGGAGTTACCTTTTTTGTTTTTATGAGCACAGGGGGGCAAATCATAAACTTGAGTTATTCTGTTCTACCGGGTAAGCCTTTTTTTCATTAGTTCTATTTAATAAATAGTCTGTACTTGTGTGATGAAAATCAGCTAGTTTGATTAAAATTTTCGTTGGAATGTCTACATCTCCACGTTCATAGTTGCTGTAAATACGCTTGCTGCAATTTAGATATTCAGCCATTTGTGTTTGGGTCAAATCTTTATCTTCCCGTAAATCTCGGATTCGTCTATACATCCTATTCACCTCTAAGCTAAGAATAGCCGAGCGAAATTATCGCTATTCATTTTTAGCGGTAATTTCGCTAAATGTAGAAGGGGACTATTACAACTAGAGCGAGATGGAGTATCATGGCGTCTCCCTTAATTTTGATAGATAATAGCCAACCGTATAATTAATTTTTTATTAAATACTTAAATAAGATATATAATGAGAAAATTAATTACTTGATAAGGAGATTAAATTAACTTTATTGAGTTAATGATAAACAAGGCCTGTTAAATACATAAGTCTGTGGTCTTAGGTAGAAATCCATGTTATTCATATAACAATTAGGAGTAGAGATGGTTTTCCATAATGGAGGATGGGAATCTAGACCCAGGTTGCTTGCCACCTCCACCGAATACTTGCGCAGTTCCTGTTACAGATACACGAAATGCGCTCCAGAAATCGGCGGATAGCTTAACGGAGCTTGGGCAGGATTTTGTAGCAGCTAATTCAGAACGATATGAGAAAAAATTTGATTCAGTCTGGAACTTCCTAGATTATATGTCGTACGGTATTCCGAAGGGAATGTATCAAGGGTACATGGAACGGGCAGCTAAACAAAACGATTCATGGAATGACATGCTCAATTTCGGTACATTTGGAGTATCGGGCATGATTCAGGGAGCATTTAATCCCACAAATGCATGGTCAAAAGAACACTGGGCTAATATGATCGGTACAGCAGGATTATTTGGAGGAGTTAGTTCAGTAATCAAACCTAAGATTAGTTTGAAATCATCGGTTAAGTATGAGGGGGCAGTGGACTTACGACAAATTTCTTCGGACGGTTTGCGTAATGAATTGCCATTAACAGATGTCCAGAAAACGGAGATTATTCAGTATACTAAATCGTTGGATTTTCCCGAAGATAATATAATAATGAGTAGACCTGGTTTTTATGATGAGTGGAATACAGGTATGATGTACGATAGATTTATTATAAATACAGATGTATTACAGGAGTTGGAACCTTAAGTGATAACTCACGTGTGTCAGCCAAGGCAACGATTGCACATGAAATTGTGGGACACTATGAGGCATATAAGGCAGGGAGAGCATTTGAATTATATGATGTTGCTCCAGATGCATTTAAAAGAAATTTTGCTCTAGATGAAGCCCAAGCTAGTATAAGAGCTGCAAGGTTCGCTCCCGATTTAACATCAATAGAAAGGATGACGCTACTGAGGGATGCCATAACCCGATTAAAAAGTGCTGATTTGCGTATAGGTGATGTTAAGGGAGAACTTTATATTGAAGAACGATAAAGGGGTAACGTTTAAAATGGAAAAAATAATGGATGTTAGTTTAACTTTTGAGTCAAAAGATGAAGGTACAATTATAGTAGGAACAAACAAAGGATTAGACCATTTAACCTACCCAGAAATAAAAAAAATCATAGGTGATAAAATTCTTATTAAAAATGCAAATCAAATTGAGACGGTATTAAGCGTTAGCTCTGTTCAAATTTCAACTTCAATGGCTGAAAGGAAAAATATTGGAATATGCATTGGCAAGTTAGCATCTCCTGATCTTGTTCAAGTTGGGGCGAGTATTTACAGTTTAGAACATTAATTAATATCTGTTTAAAGGAGGAATAAAATGAATATATTAAAAAAATTGAAGAAGGAAAATGTTCAATAGATGAGTTAGAAAATTTGCTAGAAGAAAAGAACCCCATAGTTTTATATCATGCAATGACACATATCGGAAAAGAAGGTATTCGTACAGAGGAAATATTTAAAAAATTAAATGGATTATCTTTAAAAAGGGAACATCAAGATAAGCTGATAGGTCATTATAAAATAGGAGACTTAGCAATAGCTACTATGATAAAACTTGGAGAAAAAGAAGATGAGATAACTGGGTTTAAGATATTAGATGAATTTGAAAAAAAGATGCGTTTCCGTCTTTTTGAAGAAGTCGATTGGTAAATCTCCTGTTCATCTGGATAAATGTACTCAGTTAAAAACTTATTTCACCTCGAACGCTGAGGAGAAATAAGTTTTTTTATATCTAAATATAAAAAAAGTGTGGAAAGGGCAAGAAATAAAGAGGAGGCTCGAATAAAAATAGAGAATGCAAATGCAAATTTATTGCTAATTTCAGGTAATCGCATAAAATGGCATGAATATAAGCTTCGCAACAGCCTGGAATTATTAGCATACTCCACAAGTTGCAAAGCTGTCGCACTTGTTCCAAAGTGGCGTTTATGGTATTATATTCCTGGATATCATTTCCCCGACTGCGTAGCCTAAAATTCGCTTCCACGCTTACTAACGACATAATATTCCTTTGTAATTATGTAAAAGCTTTCAAGTTCAACTCTAAAGTTAAAGTTTTCAATCGGTACGTGAAATGAAAAAGAAGGGAGGGGAATTTGGGAATACGATCGGTAGTTCGTCAATATACAGGGTTGCCTATGAACCAGACACTATATTTGAGCACCTTGAACTTTGGGGATTGACATTTGAGCACAAACAGCTCGAAGAGCACCATCTTGCATGAAGACGACTGTTATGGCTTGCCATCGGTGAATTAAGGCGCTGATATCCAAAAGAATACCTGGAACCCGTGCAACGCAGTTTGCTGTATGTACCGTAACCAAGGTAATTATGGCGAAAATAAAAATGATGAACTGGCTAATTCGGCTTGATTAGAGTCCTCGCCGTAAAATGAAAGCGGTTACAAATTTAGGGGGGAGGCTATAACATCTGCTGAAAATGTTACAAGTCCAAGTTTCGGAGCACCAACCTTCAAATAGGATACAAAATTACTAATTAAATCTATGCATAGGCAATTTGTGAACTTTTAATAGACATGATATATAAAAATGGAGGAATATGTTTATGATTAAAAAATTTTCGGTGTTTTTATTAGCTTTTACATTATTGCTGAGTTGTTTACCAATGGTACCTGTACATGCTGCTAACAATGCAATTGCAAAGCTTCCAGGGAATTCAAATCCTCTTATGGATCATAAATTGGGGGCAGATCCCTATGCGTTGGTCTATGATGGAAGGGTTTATATCTATATGTCAAGTGATGCATATGTATATAACAGTAATGGAACGGTGAAGGAGAATGATTTTAGTGAACTAAATAAAATATTCGTCATATCTTCTGCTGACATGGTGAACTGGACAGACCACGGTGCAATTCCGGTCGCAGGATACAATAACGAAAATAATGGAAAAGGTATTGCAAAATGGGCATCACTCTCATGGGCACCGACCGTTGCACATAAAAAAATAAATGGTAAGGATAAATTCTTCCTTTATTTTGCAAATGGTGCCTCAGGTATTGGTGTGCTAACTGCAGATACTCCGATAGGACCATGGACAGACCCACTCGGAAAGGCTCTTGTTACACACAGTACAACTGGAATGTCTGGAGTTACATGGCTTTTTGACCCGGCAGTATTGGTGGATGATGATGGTACAGGATATCTGTATGTTGGTGGAGGTATACCCAATACTTCGGACCCAGCTTCAATTGCAAATCCTAAAACAGCCAGAGTTTTAAAACTGGGCGCTGATATGACCAGTATTATTGGAAGTGCAGTAACCATTGATGCTCCTTACATGTTTGAAGACTCAGGAATTCATAAGTATAACGGCAAATATTATTACTCTTATTGTATCAATTTCTCCGGTACACACCCGTCAAATTACCCAGCAGGTGAAATAGGCTACATGGTGAGCAGCAGTCCTATGGGACCCTTTACTTATACAGGACATTTCCTGAAAAATCCACAAGCATTTTTCGGAGTTGGTGGAAATAACCATCATTCGGTGTTTAACTTTAATAACCAATGGTATGTAGTGTACCATTCCCAAACTGTCAGCAAGGCTCTGTTGGGAGAAGGGAAAGGATATCGTTCTCCTAATATTAACAAGATTATCCATAATACGAATGTAACGATACAAGAGGTTCAGGAAAATATGGCAGGCGTGCCTCAGATAGCCAATCTTAATCCATACAATAGGATTGAGGCTGAAACAATCGGGTGGAATGCAGGGATTACAACCGAGGCGAGTCAAGCATCAGGCGGACCGACAAATAATCTTAATGTGACAAACGTACACAATGGAGATTGGATCGCTGTAGGAAATGCCGACTTTGGTAGCGGTGGAGCCAAGACGTTTAAAGCAAACATAGCATCCAATGCAGGCGGTAAAATAGAAATACGTCTGGACAGTGCAACGGGTCCTCTGGTTGGAACTCATAATGTCAGTTCTACTGGAGGAACACAGACCTGGAAGGAAGTCGAAACCACTGTAAGCAATGCAACAGGAGTCCACAA
>NZ_WUDQ01000161.1:0-7469 GCF_009827695.1 Paenibacillus sp. OT2-17
TTCTTGGGCATGCAGGCTGGGAACCAGCGTCTGGTTTTTCATCTGCAAGATGATTTTCCCAACCCCGGCGATGCCCGCTGCCGCCTCCAGATGTCCGATGTTGGACTTCACAGAGCCTATGGCGCAGAATCCCGTATCCGGCGTATCCTTCCTGAATGCCTGAGTCAGACCCGTCACTTCAATCGGATCCCCCAGCTCCGTGCCTGTTCCGTGGGCTTCAATATAGCTGACCGTCCGCGCATGTACCCCCGCTCGCTCCAGTGCCGCCCGGATGAGTTCCCCCTGGGCTGTCGGGTTCGGCACCGTATAGCCGTTGGTCTTGCCTCCATGGTTGATGCTTGTCCCCCGGATCACCGCATGGATGAGGTCCTCATCAGCGATCGCCTTGGACAGCGGCTTTAATAGGACGACCCCCGCGCCTTCTCCAGGGACAAATCCATTGCCTCCTTTGCCGAAGCTCTTGCACTGCCCATCTATCGACAACATGTGGTTGGCGCAAAGTCCTACATAGCTGAGCGGATGGAGATACAGATTTACTCCGCCTGCAATAGCCATTTCGCATTCTCCGCGGTACAGATGCTCACAGGCTTCATGAATCGCAGTCAACGAGGACGAACACATCGTATCGATCGGCATGCTTGGCCCTTGCAAATTAAAGAGGTACGAAATCCTGTTGGCCACTGAACTAAAGGATGTGTGAGGGTATATTTGCGTTCCTTTTCTCCATAAATCAAGTCCGTATAGATCAAAACCCGTTTTGGTAATTCCGGCAAATACGCCTACCCGGCGGTTATGCCGCAACGCAAGCTGTTCCCGGGTGTAGCCCGCGTCCTCCAACGTTTCCCAGCAGGCTTCAATGAACAGCCTTTCCTGCGGGTCCATACCGAGTGCTTCCCGTGGCGCAATATTGAAAAAGCGCGGATCGAAATCCGCAAATCCTTCGATAAAGCCCCCCCACTTGCTGTAGCTTTTTCCATTCGCTACCGCTTCCTGTGAATCAGGATGGAAGAACCCTTCCATCGTCCAGCGCTCACGCGGGATTTCGGTGACACAGTCCTTCCCTGCTTTTAGATTTTCCCAATATTCGTTCATGTCTCTGGACCAGGGATACTTTCCAGCCATCCCAATGATCGCTATCGGTTCACGCATTTCCGCACGAGCAGACCCGGCCAAGCTTCGGACAGGCTTCGCTTCCGCCTTTGCCTCAGCCGGCACGGCTTCTTCCTCGGCATACAGCGGTGCCGCAAGTATTTCCTCTACAGGCTGCATGTCACGGCTCATCCCGGTCCACTGCATACACTCCTGCGGGTATTCCGCCACAAAATATTCCGTCAAAGCACGCAAGGTTTGGTACTCATAAAACAGCGTCTGGGACAGTTCTCCAAAGAAGCCCGCCAGCTTGGCATTGAGCTGGGTAATCATGATCGAGTCGATTCCATAGGTTTCCAGCGGTTCATTGGTTTCAATGCTGCTGACGCTCAGCCGGGTCACCTCTCCAAACAGCACCTTGAGACAATGCAAGGTTTTGTCGTAGAGCAAGCCTGCATCCAGCATAGGTACGCTTGCCTGATTAGGTTCAGCTGCCTGGATGGCACGGACATCGGCCTGTGAGAAAGCTTTCGTCAGGTAGGTCTCGATCTTCTCGGGCTCCCCTTCCATGACCATCACCTGCTCCTTGCCGGAGGCCAAGCTTTGGTACAACGCCCTCATTCCCGACCAGGTCTGCATGGCTGTAATACCCATGTTTTGCGTCATGATCTGTTCCGAATTCGCATCGATCCGCATTCCGCCCTCTTTCCATAACGGCCAGCGGATGGATAACGTCTGTCCCCGCCGTTGCTTGGCCCCTACCAGGGCATTCCGGTATTCGGCGTATGCGTCCATAAAGGCATTGGCGGTCGAATAGTCAGCCTGTCCCGGATTGCCTAGGCTGCCCGATATGGAAGAAAAGAGCACAAAGAAGTCCAGGTTCTGACCACTGCTTGCCTCATCCAGATGGACCAGTCCGCTTACCTTCGGTCCCAGCACCTCCATAAATTCTTCACTAGTTTTTTTAATGATAAAATTATCGTGAATCACCCCTGCGCAGTGGATGATCCCATGGACACGTCCAAATTCCTGCTGAATGCTGTCCAATAAATCGATAACGGTGTTTCTATGGGTGATATCCGCTTGCCTGTACACCACGCTGGCGCCTGAAGACTCCAGCTCCTGTAGCCTCGTCTGCTTGTCTCGGTCCAGCGGCGACCGCCCCGTCAAAATGAAGGTCGCTGCTCGCGTCTGCCGGGAAATCTCTTCTGTAATCAGTAGCCCCAGACTGCCGGAGCCGCCGGTGATCAGATAGACCCCACCATCTCTCCATAGAAGCTCCTCTTTTTGCCCAGATGTTTCGAGCCTGCTCCAAAAAGCGGTTTTCCGTTGACCTTCCTCATAGCGAATCCAGCCATCCATCGGGCTTCGACTGTTGTCCTCCAGCTTCGCCAGGATACCTTCCGCCTGTTCTCCCAGATCCACTTCGATCAGCTGCCCGATGAATTTCGGGTTTTCCAGCCGGGCTGTCTTCAACAGTCCCGAAAGTCCCGAAAAGAGCCGTCCTTCCCCGGCGTTCCGCACCACAATTTGGACCAATACTCTTCCCTTCGGCTTGTCTTTGAGCATACTTTGGATGCTCTCAAAGGCCTGAACAGCATAGGCCTGGAACCGCTCGTCGACCCGGCCTTTTCCGGATTGAAAGGCAAGCACCTGCACAGCTCCGTTCAAGCTCGCTTCGAGTCGCTCGTGCAAAGCTTTTTCCGGCTCACAAAGCAAGACCATTCGCCGATCATAGGCAGGGACTTCGGCTTCCAGCGGTATCTCCTGCTTTTTCCATGTAGGCTCAAATAGCAGTGTACGGCTACTCGTAACGGCAGGCGCTTCCGCAGCTCTGGCGACCGTAAATTTTGGTTCACGCTCTGCCGCTCTGCCGCCTGTAATTTTGTCCTCACTCCTAGGCGCCCAATACTGCTCTTTTGCAAAAGGATAAGTTGGCAACGGAATCCTAGAGTACTGTTCATGTGAAAATAAACACTCAAAGTCTAACGAATATCCCTGAACATACAAATCTGCAATCGTAGTCAAAAGCTCCAAATACTCGCGGGTATCGCTTGCGTTTTGACAATTGTAAATACATTCATCCCCGTATCTTTTCAAAGATGTTTGTATGCGTTGATCTTTTTCGTGCAGTTCAGAATGATAAACTTGAGAAGCACTGCCTTTTTCCAGCCACTTTTTAAGGGACATGGCAAGCTCGCCTTGATTACGGGCAACACAGGCAAGACGATGATTACAGTGCTTTCTCCCAAGCAATAATGTATAACTCATATTACCGCAATCCGCCTTAGGCTCCTGTTCGCAATAGGCAAGCAGTTGCTCTACCTGCTGGCGCAATTGTTTTGAAGTCCGTGCCGACAGCGGAATGAAATAACCAGGCTTTTCGGAATGTGTCCGTTCCGTCTCTGGAGCCTCCTCTATGACCATATGAGCATTCGTACCGCTGGCACCAAAGGAACTGACCGCAGCACAGCGTCTGGCTCCGGGCTCAACCTCCCAGTCCTGCAGATACGTATTGACATAAAAAGGACTATCCTCAAACTGAATATTTGAATTGCCCGACCGGAAATGAAGTGTAGGAGGAATTTGCTTATTCTTTAATGACAATAAAAGTTTGATCATTCCCGTAATTCCTGCCGCAATTTGCGTATGGCCAATATTCGTCTTAATGGACCCTATGGCGCAATATTCCTTCTTGTCGGTATACTTTCTAAAGGTTCGAGTCAGTGCCTGATATTCAATGGGATCTCCCAATTTGGTGCCAGTTCCATGTGCTTCCACCATCTGGATTTGCTCTGGGTGGATATGAAATGTATCATATACATTTTGCTCGAGTCGCTCCTGAGATTTCTGGCTTGGCGCAGTAAGTCCATTCGTGGTGCCGTCCTGGTTGATCGCTGAGCCTGAAATCACTCCATAGATGTGGTCTCCATCAGCAACAGCTTCATGAAGACGCTTGAGCACAATCGCGCCAAGCGCCTCTCCCGGAACCATTCCATCTGCCCTGTCATCAAAGGTATAGCAGCGTCCCGAGCGAGACAGCATCCCTGCCCTGTCACCATACAAATAGCAGCGGGGGGTCGTATGAATATAGACACCACCCGCTAAAGCCATATCCGTTTCTCCGGTCCATAAGCTTTGGCAAGCCAGATGAACTGCAACTAACGAACTGGAACAAGCTGTATCTACAGCTATTGCTGGTCCGTGAAGATTCAAGTAGTAGGAAATTCTAGCGGGAATCACGGAACCCATATGACCCCAAAGCGCTTGTGGAGGCAGGTCTTCACCCAGCAATTGTTGGTAATCTCCCTCGGCACAACCCACATACACTCCACAGCGGCGACCCTCCATCCCTGTACCTGCATAGCCAGCATCCTCCAGAGCATGCCACGCTTCCTCCAGAAACAATCGCTGCTGCGGATCCATATAGGTCGCTTCCAGTCCCGAGATATTGAAAAAAAGCGGATCAAACTTATCAATATCCCCCAAAAAACTGCCGTGATTGCAATAGCTTGCATGTTTTTCTTGGTATTTCGAAAGATCCCACCGGGTTACCTCTTCCACTAAATCGTCACCGTTCTTAAGGTGATTCCAAAGCTCATGTACATTATCTGATCCAGCAAACCGCCCGCTCATTCCAATAATCGCAATGGGCTCCCTTGGTGTTAAAGCTCTCTCTTTATCCTTCTTATTGGGTCTCTCCTGCTCAAAGGATATACTTTCCGTTTCAACAGGATGAATCGTATAATCCGTGTCTTTAAGTTTTTGGATGTCGCGACTTGCATCTTCCATGTTGTCTATTGGATTAGCGCTCTGGTCCAAGACTTGTGAAACTTTATCTCCATATTGGCTTAAAATGTATAGCGTCAGTTGTTTTACCGAACTGTAATCGAAGATGTCGGTGGTTTGCAAATGAATCCCCAGCCCCTGATTGACAGCCTGCACAAAGTCAACGCCAAGAATGGAATCCAGTCCATAATCTGCGAATGACTCATGAATATCAATCATAGTAAAGTCCACATTCAAAGCCTCTACCAGCTTCCCTACGATAAGCTCCTGGACATACTCTTCAGCCATCTCGCTTGTTACATCAATATCTGATCGAATTCCTTCGTCACGCTGTTTCATTTGAGATTTGTCGTGTTCAGGCTCCTGTTTGTTCCGAATCAGACCATCGCTTTCCGCCACAATAATTTGTTGACCTATATCATGCGCTTCCTGAGCAGGGAAGAAAACGGACCGGAAACCCTCCATTTCCAATACCTTTCGCCAACTTTCGGGATATAACCCGGGAGAGCCTGGAATGCGCAGCTCCGGGTCATTATAAAGCCACCATCCCTCTAAAAGGCCAAAGGATAGATGGTTTAACAGAGAGTTACCGCTGATTTCATTTATAAGAATCAGACCGTTTTCTCGCAGCGCTGCTTTGACATTGCGTAACGTTTGGCGAATGTTCCGAGTGGCGTGCAATACATTGGTGGCAATCACAATATCATATCCACCTGTATCGATATCTTGTCCCTGAGCCGACTCTTCCACATTAAAAATCTGATAAGTCAGGTAAGGGTTTTGCGGACCGTACTCTTTTTGTGCATGTAATAAAAATGCTCTGGATTTGTCGGTATAGCAATATTCTTGAATATGCTTCCGATAAGGTTCGAGCTTCTGGAAGACCAAAGCGCTAGTACCTCCAGTGCCTGCGCCAATTTCAATGATTCGAATCGGTACCGACGGGTTATGCTTAATCCGCTCATTCAGATAGGAAACTACGATATCTCCCAACACTTCATTAAAGTAATCCGCTGCAGGACTGTTCTTATATATACCTTCTACAAGTTTCATAGAGGAATTAGGAAAAATGATATCGGTGGCTGGTATTTTCCCGGTTAAAATTTCCGGCAGTTTGCGCAAGGTTGATTCTACCAAAAATACCCAGGCTGAGAGATCCGGATTTTTCAGCCATGCCCCTTTCTTCCATTCCCACTCCTTCCATACAGCCTGCAGATCGACCGAAGCGGTACCCGCTACGCTATATGACTCTCCATTGCAATACAAATACTGATTCCGTACCAAAATCTCTATGCTTTCTTCAAGCCAACGATCGTATAAATTCAGTAAGGCGGTTTTTGTTTTAAAATCTGCGATCATAGCTTTCTTTTCCATTTGCGCATATGGACATAATCCCATCAAGCGCAAATGGCTCCATAACAGCCTGCATAAGATATCATTCATTTCCTTCATCTGTAAGCCTCCATTCCCGTTCAGCCCCTCGTGTCGCTCCGTCCTGTTCCGAGTAAGCTTTGCTGTCGACTGTAGTCGAGGACATTGTCTCGTATGCAGCCGCTAGGTAAGAAAGATCTGGCATCTTCTTTATTTTTACACTGGCAGAAATATGACTCTGGATGTTTTGGATATACGAAGGAATAGCTTTGGCATTTGAAGCATCGATGTCTTCCTTATTCATTTCCGAAACATTTGCCATTTTGGCAAGTGTCTTTTGGGCAATGAACGAATCTGTTGGCTTTACAGCATCTGCAGATTCAATGGAAGCCAATTTAGTTTTAATATCCGTGATCCAGTACTGCTCTCTCGCAAAAGGATAGGCCGGCAGGCTGATTCGCCGCGGCTTGGCGTCCCCATAAAGCATGTTCCAATCCATCGACAGTCCCTTGACCCAGAGATCAACAACCTTCGAATATTTTCTTTTCCCTATCCAGGCAGCAATCATTTTCTCCATGTCTTCATCTTCTACCAGCGCCGTCAGCGCCTCCTTATTCCGTTTGACCTGGCCCCGGTACAACTCAGGGATTCCGTCCCGTCCTTCCAGGAATCCTTCCAGCTTGTCCACCAGCTCCTGCATAGACCCTGCAATCACTGCCAGCCGCTCTTCCATGGCCTCGCGTCCCACCTGCAGCGTGTATGCCACATCGGCCAGACTGCTTTCGCTTAGCTTTCCTTCCCGCATAACAGCTAGCAATCTCTCAGCCTGCTTTTTCAGTCGTTCTTCATTTTTGGCCGACAATACGATGATCGCAGGCTTTTGAGCCGTAACGCTCATCGGCACCTTCTCTTCTGCAATGTACTCTTCGATGATGACATGTGCATTGGAGCCTCCTGCTCCAAACGATGAAATCCCGGCAATCCTCGGATATTCCCGCGTCTCTCCATCGATCTCAACCACCGGCCGCTTCCATTCCCCCAGCTCCTGCTGGACGACGAACGGCGTCTGACCGAAATGGATATTCGGATTCAATTCTTGGGCATGCAGGCTGGGAACCAGCGTCTGGTTTTTCATCTGCAAGATGATTTTCCCAACCCCGGCGATGCCCGCTGCCGCCTCCAGATGTCCGATGTTGGACTTCACAGAGCCTATGGCGCAG
>NZ_WUDQ01000162.1:0-7434 GCF_009827695.1 Paenibacillus sp. OT2-17
CAAGCAGTCTCGTACAGGCTATGTGCTAACAGATGCTGCTGGCACGTCTATGCACGTTCAATCCAAGCTGGACAGTGTGGGCCGAGTTACCCAAATGGACATTAGCGCTGGGACCGGTGTGGCAAATGTACAGAGTTTGGGAGAAGCGAGTGCTGCTGCGGGTGGATCACTAGATAGCATGACGTTTGATTATGCTCCTAATGGTTTGCTAAAAGGTCAGTCTTCGAGCAGAGGACTGAGTACACGATTCAGCTATAACGGACTGGATTTATCCGGGGTTACGGTGGAGCAAGGCGGTACGGCGCTATACCAATTTGGTTATGAACGGGATGGGAATAAAAACATCATCGGACGTACACAAAACGGAACAACAGACCAGTTTGGATATGACCCGTCAAATCGGATTGCCAGCGAAGCCGCTGGTGAAAAAAATAAGACCTATGGCTACGATCCGAATGGAAACCGAAGCGCTGAAAGCAGTGGCAAAGTGTTCGGCATGAAAAATGCTGAATATACGTATGATTCTGTCAGCCGTCTGACAAAGGTGACCGGTGAAGGCAAAGAGGTCGGGTACAGCTATAACGGAGACGGTCTACTGTACGAGCGTACAGAGGGCGGCAAAACGACTCGGTATTACTATGACGAAGAAGCGAAGCTGATTGCGGAAGCCGAGGTCCAAGGTGGAACAGCCAAGATCACTTACGCTTACGTGTATGACTTGTCCGGTCAACTGTGGGCCAGACAAGACAAGGTAAGCGGGCAGTTGCAATATTATCAGCTCAACGGTCACGGTGATGTAGTAGGCCTAAGTGATAGTTCGGGCAAGGAATTGAATAGCTACAGCTACGATATCTGGGGCGGCCCGGAGAAGGTCAAAGAGACCGTTCCGAACGTGCTGCGTTATGCTGGCGAGTATTGGGATGACACGACTGGGCTTCAGTACCTGCGGGCTCGCTGGTACGATCCGGGCACAGCCCGTTTTATGGGCGAGGATACGTATCAGGGCGAGATCAGCAATCCGCAAAGCTTGAACGGGTATGCGTATGTAGCCAATAATCCACTAATCTATGTGGACCCGAGCGGACATTATTTTGAGACCATTGATTATCAAGAGCTTAGAATATTACTAAATGAAGCCAGACTTAAATCGGGTTCCAGCAAGAATCAGAATTATCAGTTATACAAGGATTTCATACGAAAACGATACGATTTTGTGTCCATTTATGGAGGAGCAAACCAGTACAATTACTTATACGACCTGTTAACGGGAACAAGTGACTATAAGAATAGTTCTGGCAAGTCTGATTGGGCTAAAGATCAGTTGTTAAGTGCATACCAAAAGTGGACAGATGCCGAAGTCCTTGGCATAGCTGCGATGGGAATGATTAGCGATGTGAACTTTAGTGGCAAAGGGAAGTATAGTGGTAAAGTAAAATCAGGGAAATGTAATTGCTTTACAGCTGGTACTAAGGTTCAAACAGACGAAGGAGAGAAACCTATCGAGGAAATCGAGGTAGGGGAGAAGGTACTTGCTAAGTCTGATGAGACTGGAGAAGTGGCATATAAAGAGGTCGTGGGGCTGTTCCAAAAACAAGCTGACGAAATCTACTATGTCCATATCGGAGATGAAATCATCGAGGTAACAGGTGAACATCCTTTTTGGTTGGATGGTAAAGGATGGACGTTTGTTAAAGACTTAAAAGCTGGTGACTTACTTGTTTCGAGTGATGGTTCTAAACTGGCAATAGATAAGATTGAGAAAGAACCGCGAAAAGCAACAGTTTATAACTTTGAGGTTAAAGACTTCAATTCGTACTTCGTTTCAAATCTCGGAGTTTGGGTGCATAATTGTAGTGTTTTAAGATATGCACTAAAATCACAAGATTTGGATTGGAGGGGTGCTGGAAAGTCCTGGAGAGATGCGGTTAATTTAGCATTTAGTAAAACAGGTGTTGATAAAAGTGGATTTACAGCAACAAAATGGGCGAAAAATGTAAATGGTAAATCATTTCCAGTGGAATGGCGATCAAAAAACGGAGCAGAAGTTAGTATTGATTATGCACATTATGGAGTGGATAGAAACGGGAACTGGGCTTCCGGGCCTGATGCGCCACATGTTGGTTGGCAAACCCCGGGTAAAAAGAATACAGTAGGACATATAATAATTGATTCTGTACCATTTGGGAGACCAGCGAATAAATAATCAAATGGGAGGACACATGTGGAATATTAAAGAACAAATATTTTCAGCCTCAAGTAAACTAGATATTGACTTGAGTATTTTGCCCGCAGAAGAAGCAGTAAAAATAAAACAGAGCATTATGAGTAAGTACTTGGAAGATGGTAGTTCACATAATTTTCCGCTTTTTGAAAGAATACATGATTATGTAGGAATTGATGTTCCAGATTCATGGATGTGGATATCCAATTTCGTAAATAAAAATCCAGTAATTTTATTCTTTAATCCAGAGGATGAAAAGGGGTTTTTCAAATTAAATAGTGGTGAGGATGTGGTTTCAATTATCGATGAGATTTACAATGTTGAATTTTATGTAACTAACTTTGATACCGAATATTTATTAGGGTACAACCATTCACAATGTTTGATTGCTTCTGGAACAGCATCGTTCTGGCTAGAAAACCACGAGGGCTATAAAGCAAGATATAATAAATAGACAGAAATTCTTTTTAAGAAGACCTTGACGAGGTAGGGACGGGACTGACCCCCGTTTGTGAGACAGGGATCAAAACACCTTGCAAGTTTAAGCAGCCAGTCGCCTGTAATCCACCGGCGACTGGTTATTTAGTTTCGCTTGAATCCGAATTGAGTTATAGTAGGTGATGTAGTCTCGAACGGTCTGTTCAACGATTGCAGTCGTTGTACACATGAGATCTTCGAAGTAGAACGCTTCAGACTTTAATGTGGAATGAAACGATTCGATGGGGGCATTATCAGCGGGCGTTCCTTTACGGGACATGCTCATGGTCATGCCTTTTCCCTTTACTGCAGCTTGATAAGCCTGTGACGTATATACGCTTCCCTGGTCGCTATGGAGCAGCATACTTGTCCGTTTTGGAAGTTGATTCAGCGTATCCAAAACCAAGGACGTATCTTGCTTGTCCGCTATACTGTAAGCCACAATCTCCCCGTTGTACAGATCTAGAATGCTGGAGAAGTACAACATCTTTCCGCCAAATGGTAAATAGGTGATGTCCGTGACGAGCTTTTGCAGGGGCGCCTCTGCATGGAATTGCCGCTTCAACAGATTTTCTGCTGGATGAGCGGGCTGCCCAGTGGCCTTTCGTTTCTTCATCCTCACGCGGCACTGTAGCCCCTCGCGCTGCATCATCCGCTGAACTCGTTTGTGATTCGTTCTTTGCTCTCTCCGAAGGAGTGCGGCGATTTTCCGGTAACCATACCGAAATTTATGACGGATGCAAAGCTGCCGGATTTTCTCTACCGTAGCCTCTGTACGCTCTGTCTCCACGCTTGCTTTCCAGCGGTAGTAGGTAGCTCTTGCGATCCCGAGCCATGCACAAGCCTCAGACACCGTCACTTCTTCTCGAATGGACTCGACCCAGGCAATGACGACTTGAGGTTCCACCTCCTTTCCAGTTCCTTGTACTTTTTTAGCAGGTCCAGTTGCTGCTTCAGGAACCGGTTCTCCGCTTTTGATTTTTCGAGCTCCGAAGAGTGTTCCGGACCTTTTCCGTAGCTGTACTGTTTACCCACAGGTTGCTCCAGACGATGCACTTCGCCTTTTCGATACCACCTCATCCATGTTTTTAGCTGTGTCTTATTCCGTATTCCCAATTGCTCCATAACCTCTCTTACTGGAACTCCTGCCAATCTCATTTCAATAGCTTTCATCTTTATTTCTAAGGGGTAACTCACTCTCGTTGCCAACGTAAAAACACCTCCAAGGTTATCTCCATATCTTACGACATGGCTCGATTCTCTTGAAGGTGTTTTGATTTGTCTCACGTTATGGGGTCAGTCCCCAGTCCCGGTACGCCTCTCAAGGTCTTTTTTCACCGCACCTGGTGCCGAATGAATTGGAAGCTATGTCGAAGCAGATTTTACGCTCATCAATTTCATATGATACTCCGTAAATACGATTGTACGCATATATAAGTTTTTGATTAATATACCTTTATTATTTTTACCTCCGCCCCTTGTCCCAAAGTCATGGGAATGGTCTCGGACAGCCCTACTTTTTTAATGGAAGACAAGAAGAACATGTATAAGTAAAACGAGAGAATGGAACTCGAGAACGGCCAAATTCCTATAGAGATTTTTGTGAGCTCAGGTTTTGACATGGATACCACCTGTTGCAACGCTAGAGTTACTTGTACCGACTGCAAATAGTAGGAGGTTTTTTAGATCCGGCCAATTTATTCACAACTTTGTAACCTTCTCTGGTAGGGGGGTTGCGAGATTGTTTTCAAATTGTTTTACTATATTTACCTACTATAGTCTGGTAATCTATTAATATATATAGGGGGAACGAAAAGACGTCAGGTTCAGTCGGTTCATACGCGTTTATGTTCTATATGTTGAGTGAATGTCTATATTGCCATGTCTATATCGTCATGTCTGTATAACTTCATAGACAAGCTAGAGATAGCTCCCGCACATTATAAAATACAGCACAGGATGGTGTAATGAATGAAGCTTTTAAATGCAAAATGGATGGCTGTATGCTTGATGGCAATCTGTTGTTTGGGTTTGCTAGGTATACATACGAATACGGCGAGTGCACAAGCGAAGGCTCCTTTGCTGGGGGTCAATGATGTGTTGCTAGATTCGAATACCATTCAGCCCGTAATGAAAAATGATAAGTTGTATGTTCCTATCGTTACATTAGGGCAAAAGATGGGGATTTCTACTTCGGCCAACGGCAATACATTGGTACTGACTGGACATAATCGCAGCTTTACGCTGGATTTGAACAAGGGGGATGTGTTCGAGCGTGGAGATCGTACAATGGTGCCAATTCGCACTTTGACCGATGCGTTCGGCTTCACTATTACGCTTCCAACAAGTAATCTATATCGAATTCAGAACGCAAATGCTAGTTTGTCTGATGCTCAGTTTTTGAATACATTCGCAACAGAAATTAAACAGTATGCAGCTGTCAAACCGGGCAAAGCCAGCAATTCAGGCAACAAGGGAACTGCCTCATCATCCAGCCGTACGATTTATTTGAGCTTCGATGATGGTCCTACGGCGCATACGTCGCAGCTGCTGGATATTTTAGATAAATATAATGCGAAGGCTACTTTCTTCATGCTGGGACCTGAAATTCGTCAACATAGCACAGTGATGAAAAGAATGGTAGAGGCGGGTCATGGTTTGGGCCTGCATGGGATGACGCATCAGGTGAAGAAAATCTATGCATCCCCGGCAGCAGCATTGGCAGAGATGAATCAGGATAATGAAATTTTATTTAAGGCTACAGGAAAACGCACTTCTTTGATTCGTACACCTTATGGCAGCAAACCGTATTTGAAGAAAGCATATCGTGATCAACTGACGGGTGCAGGTTATCATATTTGGGACTGGAATATCGATTCCAATGATTGGCGTTATACTAAAAATCCAGAGCATTTTGTACAGACTGTCCTAAGTGATATTAGAAGATTGAAAAAGCAAGGCAGAACACCAGTCGTTCTTATGCATGATAAGCCATCTACGATCAAGGTTCTTCCACAAATCATGGCCGCTTTGCAGAAAGAAGGATATTCGTTCGAGCCGTTGAATGATAACCTGACTCCGCTTAATTTTTGGAATGATCATCGTTAATTGAATAGCATGAAAGAAAAGGCACCTTTTCAACCATTATATAGTGGTTGAAAAGGTGTCTTTTTGTTGTATTCGCTCGGAATTGTGAAGTTTGCAGCATGCTTTATATGAATCTATGAATTCATGTCTATGCACAGGTCATATGACTTTACGGGTTACCACGTCGCTGCATATATTACAGTAACCGCCCCGAGAGGAGGAGAGGTATGAATATTAATCCGAGTATGTTTAGTATGATTTGCGCTACCGCAGGAGCCCTTATTACGTTTGCCTTTGGCGGCTGGAATCAGCTAATGGTGCTATTCACGGTTGCAATGGCTGTTGATTATGTGACTGGAGTCGCCGCAGCAATTAAGACTGGGCAAGGTTTAAGCAGTAAAGCCGGCTTTTGGGGGCTGGCTAGAAAGGCTTTAATGCTAATGGTAATTTCTTTGGCGCATCACGTGGATCTCCTGATGGGTACCGAAATCATGAAAGGGGCGACAACGTATTTTTATTTATCCAATGAATTGATCTCTATTACGGAAAACTGTTCACGAATGGGTCTGCCGCTCCCACCGAAGCTCAAGAATTTTTTTGCCCTATTAAAGGACAAGGAGTCTGATGGTAAAAATGGCGGAAAAGATCGCTAGAATTACAAAGTTTCTTTCCGTATGTGGGGCGTTATGATAAAATTTTCAAGAGAACATTTTAAGATAAGGAGCCTATACGCATGATTAAACATATTGTTTTGTTCAAATTGAAAGACCGCTCCCCCGAAAGCATTGAGCACACGGCATCCATCTTGCGCAGCATGAACGGCAAAATCAAAGAGCTGCTGTCACTCGAAGTAGGTACGGATGTGATTCGTTCGGAACGTTCTTATGATATTTCCCTTACCGCAGTTGTCGAAACACTGGAGGATTTGCAAACGTATCAGGTACACCCTGTGCACCAGGAAATTATTGTACACATGAATGAAGTAAAGGATGTATCTATCGCAGTTGATTATGAAATCTAAAGCGATTACTGGAGGTGTAGGACCTTGTATTATGTCAACCGGGAACAAATTGAGCTTCGACTAGGGGCTGTTCCCGACATTGTCGCCGGACTTCGCCAGACTTCTGCTGCCTGGAACGGCGATCTGTTGCAGGGGCTAGTGCAGGAGCGCTGCCTTCATCTGGCAATTGAGACGGTAACGGACGTAGGAAGCTATATCATCGACGGATTTATTATGCGTGACGCTAGTAGCTATGAGGATATTATCGGTATCATTCATGAGGAGGGTGTACTGGATGATACCGTATTTCATTCGCTAGTAGAGCTGGTAGGCTTACGTAAACCCCTAGTACAGGAGTACTTCCATTGGGACCGGACAAGCCTTCACCCGCTTACACCAAAGCTGCCTGGGTTGCTGGAGCTTTTTGCATCTAACGTGCATGATTATTTAAATAAGGAATTGGGTCCCCAGCCCGAGGGAGTGTAAAGGCAAAAGTGACGGATAAGTATATCGTACCCGAAATGCCCACTAGGCGCATGATCATGACATTATTGAAAACCCAGGGACCTGTGGGCGTCGGAAGCTTGGCAGCTCAATTGGGCATTACCGAAATGGGAGTGCGCAGGCATCTCAAATTGATGGAGCAGGA
>NZ_WUDQ01000163.1:0-7411 GCF_009827695.1 Paenibacillus sp. OT2-17
ACCACAAGTGGAGCGACTATACCGCAGCTCGCCCAAATGATGAAGCAGGCCGGCGCTTATCAAGCCATGAATCTAGACGGCGGTGCTTCCAGCGGGCTGTATTACAACGGCTCCTACCTCACCACACCCGGCCGCCAAATCAGCAATGCCATTATTGTAAAGTATCAATAGACGGATAAAGGGCTGTCTTCACGGATGTGTAAGCCGTGGGGATAGCCCTTTTTCCATTTTCCCCGGTTCCGGTTGTTCCTGCTTCCACCTGTTCAGGTGGCTTGTATGGGCCGTTACGGGTTGAGCCTGCAACCTACAATCGAATCAGACCTGTAAAGCTATTGCTGCCTTCGCTTCCTTTTTTTAAAGAAAGATAAATACGGTTGTCTTCTTTACTCGCCAAGCATTCATAAAGTCCCGGTTGCACAGAAAGGAACGTCCCTCCCCATACACATTCAGGCTCCAGTCCACCACTTGTGGCTTCCTCCCCCGCTCCAATAAACAAGTTGCCTGAGGGAACCTTCAAAAACAGCCGTACAGCAGGCTTGTCAATATGATCTGTCATCACAACCTCATAGGTCCCGTCGGCTCCCAGATTCAAAAAAGCTACATTTCCTTTGTTCAACTCGCCCAGCTCGTCCTCTTCAATGGACCACCAATCCGGATCATCGTCCAAACGATGCTTAAGAGCTTGCGTATCAAATAGGCAAAGAGTCGCCGTATCTGTTGTAAATTGAAATGGACTGCTTGCCGTATTCATCATGTGATCCTCCTGATTTTGGTCAGCCAATTTCTGTTTTCCCACGTCTTACGCTATCCTTATTGCCATATACTTGAGGGAAAATCTCCCTGTATGTAAAGTATAACAATGCTTGCAGGGCCAGACAACATGTTGGGCTAACACCCATTCTGCATAAAAAAGCCCTCCCTCACGATGTCGTGAAAGAAGACTGATTTGTGGATTTAAGCGATCTAACCTGCTGTTAGATCAGAAAAGACTTAGTAATAATCACCAACAAAATGAACAATACCAAAATCGCTCCTGTGGATGTCCATGCTCCACCGTAACCTACTTCACCCATGTCTGAATCCCTCCTTGCGTTAAAGCTTACTCTTATCGTATGAAGAAAAGCGGATAACGACAGGGCGAATCGGCAAGTTTATTTGCCAAGGAAGGGCTATTCAGAAAATGGACTGATACGTCTCGGATGGATCGCTAATCACTCGGGATGACAACTGGCAGAGAATGTCGTCCGTTCTTCGCAGTAACCTGCTCACATCCTTGTGCTTCATCTTTTGAAGGAGAGAGCTTTCTAGCTGAGATGAAAGAAATTGAGTGGTGCCTATAAATACGACAACATCCAATCCCGGGTTGGTTTCGGTATGTAATAAGTGCAGCAGGTCAGTCATAGACAGGAATCCGGGAGGGAAAAGGCTGTTGTTTTCTTTCATATATAGAGCTTGTAACATGGAGGTTAACGCCCAGTCACATAGGATTATGCAGCATTGGAGTTGATTGTGCTTGTACAGGATTTGGGCTAGTTTCATGTGGTATTGAGATAGATTGTGGAAATCGGTTATTGATTTATGTAGGTGTTGTGAGGGTCTGGATGGTTGGGTGGGACTTGAAATAAAGGTAGAAGGAGCTTCTTTCATATCTATTCCTCAATAGAATTCCAATATTAGTCTTATTATACTCTAAAATAATACTTATAGATATAATCAATGCTGAATATACGATTCTTAATCTCATGTTTACCCAAGAAAATCTTGACTACACTTTTTAGTATGAAGGGGTGTAGATAAATGCAGGACAAAGAAGTACTAAAGCTAGTTGGGGCTAGAATAAGAGTGTTACGCAAAGAAAAAGGCCTCTCACAAGAAGCTCTTGGGGAAAAAGGTGGATTTCATTTTACATACATTGGACAGATCGAACGTGGAGAAAAGAATGTTTCTTTGATAAATGTAGCTAAAATTGCAAAAGCACTAGACGTAAACTTAGTTCAGTTGTTTTCATATGTAAGCGAGGACCCCAAAATTGTGGAGTCTGATGAAGATATTATAGAAATTATTACGATGCTCAAAAAGTCGAGTCCAGAGAAAGTACGTTTGGCGAGGAATGTGATAAGGGAAATTACAAATTAAAAAAGATTTTTTTGCAAAAATAAAGGAGCCACCTTTAGTTAATAAGGCAGTTCCTATTGCACTATTGTTTTACGTAAGTTCAATACCCTATCGAAAATTAAAATAATATATATATATCCACTATTAACTTAATTTCAAGTTTCTTATATAAAAGCGCGAACTGAATCGAATACGAAATTACAAAGGATTCCCCGCGACTATGAAATTATTGGCTTCTAGGTAGTTTCTTGCGGTCATTCAATTTAGATTTTCTTTTTACCCTTTTTGTGGGCAATACCATACGAACATTTTTTAGCTTCGTTTTTCTTTGAGCACTATTTGTAATAAGGTTGACTGTAAAATTCACGAAGCCGCGTTGGATGTTAAGTGTTTTAAAACCAACTCTTCTGCAATTATTACATAAATTTCCATTAATATTCCAGATCCAACATCCACTGAAATTATAATTTGGAACATGTATCGGGAAACTACCTGACCACACAAGATTTCTTGATACGCTCTCAGCGTAATAATAAATTGTTCTATCCCCTACGTTGCCAGTAACAACTTCCCTCGTTTGACCGGGCGCCAAACGGTACCAGGTAGACAATATACCCGTTTGTCCCACAAAGACAAATCCACACCTACTCGCATGATAGAAGATAGCTACTTGTATGGTAGAATTAGTGCTGTTTCGAAAATAAAGACTCATTTTTTTGTCACTCCCTCTTAATGCCATTCTACAATCCATTGTATGCAAGAGTTGTAAATAGGAAGTGGACAAACATAAAAGAGTCTTAGCCTTTTTTAGGATATTCAGAAATTATACTTTTTTAGATTTTCCCGCCATCTGTTTAGCGAAACCATATGACCATATTGTTTATGTTATGGAATTCAATCAAAAGAATACTCCCACCTAATCTTGTAAATATTAATAAACACGTCAATATATGACGTGTTTATTAATAAAATATCTTTAACTAATAGAACCTTTTAATTACCCTATAACCCTTACTTCCAAATCTCGTCCGCAATCTCTTTAATGAAAGCAAGCTTTTTCCACTGCTGCTCTTCTGTCAGAATATTGCCCTCTTCTGTCGAAGCAAAGCCGCATTGTGGGCTGAGGCAGATGTGGTTGATGTCGACGAATTGAGTCGCTTCCTTAATGCGGTTAATGACCGTCTGCTTGTCTTCCAGTTCACCCGTTTTGGAGGAAACGAGGCCCAGTACAACCTGCTTTTGGTCTTTCAGATACTTAAGCGGTGTGAAATCACCTGCACGGTCGGTATCGAATTCGAGGTAGTAGCCGTCGATGTTGTCGATGCCGAACAGAGTTTCGGCTACAGGCTCATAGCCGCCAGAGGATGCCCAGGTGGAATGGTAGTTACCACGGCATACGTGGGTCGTAACGACCAAATCGGCTGGGAGATCATTCACCGTTTCCTGATTCACACGGGCAAACAGCTTTTTGGTATCTTCCACATTCTCACCCGCATGCTGTCTAGCTTCCCAATAGTTTTTATCACAGAGCATACCCCATGTGCAATCATCCAGTTGCAAACTGCGGCAGCCCTCATTGTACAACGCTTGAATCACGGATTTGTAAGCTTTGGCGATATCCGTCACCAGCTCATCCAGATTGCTGTAATACGTATCGGTTGTTTCTTTATTCTCTCCGCGCAACAGCTCGGCCAGGAATTGCGCAGGTGCCGGAATCGTTTGGCGCGCGATGGCATCCTCACCTGCTACTTGCTTCAGGAATTTGAAATCTTCAATGAAAGGATGACGGGAATGTCCGATTTTACCGGACAAGCGTGCGGTTTCCGCTCTTGTTTCCACACCTTGGAATTGGTAGCCGTTCGAAAGCTGTACCTTTTCCACGCCGTCCAGACCCCACATAAAATCAAGATGCCACCAGGAGCGTCTGAATTCACCGTCTGTCACGGCTTGAAGTCCTACGGATTTTTGCTTTTCTACTAGCTTGATAATTTCGTTATCTTCAATCTTTCTCAGCTCGTCCGCAGAGATTTCATTATTTTGAAATTGAATTCTGGCGTCTTTAATCGCTTGCGGGCGCAAAAAGCTTCCGACCATATCATGTCTAAAAGGGGTCACTTTACGTTGGGATGCATTGTCAAGGATGCTGCTCATTAGGGTTATCTCCTTTTTCGCTTCTGTAGTGAAGTTCTTGTAAGAAAGATAACATACATTTTCAGTTATAAGGTAACTCCAATAAACTATAGCTAGTTATAGCCTAAGGCTATATCCAACCTTTTATTCCCCTATCGCCTCATGCAGCGCTTCTACATAGACGGTAGCCAGCTTGGAGAGCGCAGCGTTTTTATGGCAAATCCATCCCACATTAATAGACTCATCACATTCCAAAGGGACGGAAATAATGTCATTACCATTCAGATCCGCACTGATCACCCCGGTAGAAATCGTATAGCCGTTCAAGCCAATGAGCAGATTAAAGAGGGTCGCCCGGTCATGGACACGAATGCTTTTGGGATGTGACAACGTACTGAGAATCTCCTCGGAAAAGTGAAAGGAATTGTACTCCCCTTGCTCAAAGGACAAATACGGATACGGATGAAGCTGATCAATGGTCACGATAGACTGTCGGGATAGCGGATTATTGGCACTGATAAAAATATGCGGCTTGGCCGTAAACAGGCTATTGAATTGCAAATTCGCATCTTTTAACAGCTTGTTAATGACCTTGGCATTAAATTCGTTCAGATACAGGATTCCGATCTCACTGCGCAGGCTTTTGACATCCTGTATGATTTCATGGGTTTTGGTCTCCCGCAAAGCCAGTTCATACTCATCTTGACCATATTGATTTACCAGATTTACGAATGCATTTACAGCAAAAGCGTAATGCTGCGTGGACACAGCAAAATGCTGTGGTGAAGGCTTGGCATCCAGATAGCGACTTTCCAGTAACTCCGCCTGCTCAACGACCTGACGTGCATAACCGAGGAATTCCACACCTTCCTTGGACAAAGAAATTCCCTTATTGGTACGCTCAAAAATGGTGATATGAATTTCTTCCTCCAAATCACGAATCGCGTTCGACAGGCTGGGCTGGGAAATGAACAACCGCTTCGCCGCCTCATTCATGGAGCCGCGATTGGCAACCTCAATGACATATTTTAATTGTTGTAAGGTCAATGCATGATGTCCTTTCCGTTTGTGTTTCTTCTATTATATAATACATAATCACACTTCTGGAAAAGGGATAATTGTTGCTTAAATGAAATCAGCCTCTCCCCCTAAGGTTTAAAAAATATAAACACCTCCCTAAATGGAAATCTTCCATTTCAAGGAGGTGCTTTTTCACGGCTGCTTTAATTAACGAATTTCACCGTTTGTGGAGATCAACTTTTGATACCAATAGAAGCTTTGTTTACGAATACGACGCAGATCCTTGAGATCAAACTCCTCACGATCCACATAGATAAACCCGTAACGCTTGCTGGAGCCCTGATGGGTACTAACAAGATCAATCGCAGACCACGGACAGAAGCCGAATACTTCTACACCGTCTGTAATAGCCAGTTGAATCTGCTCGATATGTTTCTTGAAAAAGTCAATGCGGTAAGGATCGTTCACTACATCCCCTTCTTCAAGCTTGTCAAAAGCGCCCAAGCCGTTCTCTGTCACGATTAAAGGCAAGTGGTAGCGAGAATAAATTTGGCGTAATGTGGTTCTAAAACCGACCGGATCAATCTCCCAACCAAACTCCGTCGTTTGCAGGTTGGGGTTGACGGAACCTCGATATGCTCCGGGTTCACCCACAATTTCATGCTGATCTCCTGTATGTGAAAAATCATTTCCGTCATCTAAACTTTCTCCTACGGTTTGAGAGGTATAATAATTAAATGCGATAAAGTCCGGGTTCCCCTTCGCTAAAATGTCCATATCCCCTTCTTCAATGACAGGCTCATAGCCTTTCTCGACCAAATAGCTCCACGCAATGTGATTGTAACGGCCAAATACAGCCATATCCAGATAAAGCCAGTTGCGAATGGCTGCATAGTTATCAGCCGCCAGTGTATCTTCCGGCTTGGAACTGGCTGGATAGATAACCCCGATATTCGGCGCAGGTCCAATTTTCGCGTCAGGTAGCATTTCATGGCACAATACCATTGCTTTCGCCTGCGCGACTAACATATGATGATTTTGTTGATACAGTACCCTTTGTGGATTTTCGAGACTTGTATCTAATGTGCCAATAGAACCGGGATGGAGAATCAGCATGTTCTGCTCATTAATGGTTAACCAATATTTCACCCTGTCTCCAAAGTTCTCAAACAATGTTTTGGCATACTGTTCGAAGGCATCAATCGTCTCCCTCTTCGACCAACCGCCTTGTTTTTCAAGAGCATAAGGCAGATCAAAATGATACATAGTAACAATCGGTTCAATCCCGTATTTAATTAGTTCATCAATTAATGAGCTGTAAAACGCGATTCCCTTCTGATTAACTTCACCTACGCCCTGGGGATAAATACGTGTCCAAGCAATAGAGAAACGATATGCTTTAAAGCCCATTTCAGCCATCAGAGCTACGTCTTCTTTGAACATATGGTAATGATCACTGGTTACCTTAAAATCAGTGACCCCTTCGACGTGATTAGCCATGTCAATGACAGAAGGTCCTTTTCCATCTTCGTCCCATGCACCCTCTACTTGATAAGCGGAAGTGGAAGCTCCCCAGAAAAAATTTTCAGGAAATGCCTTCAATTGATTATGTTTCATGATCTAGTCCCTCCAGTTATAGTTATATCCTTCTGATGTTCGCAATTCGTGTATGTGATGATGCTTGCCAGTATCACACAACCAAAGTTAACAATACTTCATTTTTTTGAATCTGCTCCTGATTTGTCTCAAATACGTCCACTTTATGTTGCGTAAGTGTGACGATGACAGGCGTTACGATTTCGTATCCTGCTTCAATAATCTGCTCCCTGTCAAATTGGATTAACAAATCGCCCTGTTTCACGCTGTCGTCCTCTTTAACCACTGGATTAAAATGCTTCCCTTTCAGCGAAACGGTGTTAATTCCGATATGAATTAATATCTCTGTACCCGCATTGGAAGTCAATCCTATGGCATGTCCTGTGGGGAACAGCGAGGTTACGACCCCATCTATTGGCGCTACAACCTCACCGACAGACGGTTCAATGGCTAACCCTTTTCCCATGGCCCCTGTAGAAAATGCAGAATCATTCACTTGACTCAGTGGTGTGGTCCTGCCTGTGATCGGGCTGTATATCGTTTCTTTCTT
>NZ_WUDQ01000164.1:0-7385 GCF_009827695.1 Paenibacillus sp. OT2-17
CCAGTGCAGCACGTGGCATATGGAAAGCGGAGGTCACCAGAACAGGTCTAGTGAGTTGATGTTTTCCCAAAATTTGCGATGTATATACGGCATTTTGCTGTGTGTTCAAAGAACGGTTTTCGATCAGAATGTCCTTTGCCGGAATACCGAGTCCTAGTAGCTGCCTCTGCGCAATATTTGCTTCATTACCACTGTCTCCAAACACTTGCCCGCCGGAGAAAAGAATAGGTAAGCCTGTTGCTTCGTGCAGTCGGGCCGCAGTGAGCAGTCGATTAGCCGCAGATCCTAGCAGATTGCCTTGTCCATTGATGTCGGGGGTTCCCTGTGTGGCTCCGCCCCCAAGTACGACAATGACATCGCCTTGAACGGTACGGGGTTGTGAGTACTGTTTTTCCAGGCTACTGATTAACAAATCTCCAGCCAAATTGGTCGAGGAAACATACAGCAGCAATGTGACAAGAAGCAATACGACCGCAGGTATACGTGCCCTTTTCCATAGCCAGATCACGAGCCCTGCCATCACCAGGATGAACAAACCGGGAGGGAGCACAAAGCTGTACAAAAATTTGATGATATAAATCAAGTGCAGACAACCTCCTATCCTTATAAGCTTTATCTATCTTTTTGGTATATTGTAACATAGGAAAATGACTGGATTCCTCTGTCCGAAGACATACCTCGATGAACAAGCGGGCATGAAAGGTGGAGCTTTCCAATACATATTTTTTGTTTGATAAAGTCGTTCTGTAGGCGTAGTATATAAAGTCTAGTGATTTTTTTCATAGAGGAGCGAGAGCGTCATGGGAGAGTTAACGACAGCCAAGCGGATAATGATGATCGCGCTGCTGGTTGTATTATGGGGCATTTCTTGGCCCATTTATAAAGTCGCATTGGAATTCACACCTCCACTGTTGTTTGCAGGGCTACGTACACTGCTGGGCGGTCTGCTGTTGGGAGTGATTTTAGTACCGAGATGGAATCGCATTCGTTGGAAAGAAAATTGGCGGGTGTATGCTATTTCAGGTATTTTTAACGTGGTACTGTTTTATGGCCTGCAAACAGTGGGACTGATGTACGTCCCCTCCGGCTTGTTTTCTGTGCTGGTATATCTCCAGCCTGTGTTGGTCGGTATTTTTGCATGGATGTGGCTAGGGGAAGCGATGTCCAGACTCAAGGTGATTGGATTGATCATCGGATTTTTGGGCGTTGCAGCTGTCAGTGTGGGCGGATTTTCAGGGCATGTGGCTGTGGCAGGTGTAATCATCGCCATTATTACAGCCGTGAGCTGGGCATTGGGAACGGTATATGTGAAAAAGGTAAACCAGCGTGTGGATTCGCTGTGGCTGGTTGCATTCCAATGTACACTGGGAGGCATCGTGCTGACGGGAGCTGGAACGGTGACGGAAAACTGGTCGGATATCGTATGGAATGTCCCGTATGTGTCAGGGCTGATATTCGGCACGGTGTTGGGAATTTCACTTTCCTGGTTGCTGTATTTCACACTTGTTAATTCAGGGGATGCGAGTAAGGTTGCGTCTTATACGTTTTTGGTGCCTGTGATCTCGGTGTTTGTCAGCTCGTTGGTGCTGGGCGAAGCGATTACGGCTTTCCTGCTTATCGGGTTAATCTTAATCGGGCTTAGCATTTATTTGGTTAATCGCAGAGCGAGAGTAGTACGACAAGCTTGAGCGTAGTAGTTGAAACCAAGAGATTGAAAGATAGAACTTGAAACTATAGTAACAACAAGGGACTCTTGCACAGTAGCAGGGTCCCTTTTTATATGCCGACAGGAGACACAGCTACGTGGGCTTTGACCTGCCTAATTCGAGAGTTTAAGGGGTTTCCTCCCTGGGGAGTTGGTTAAGATTATGATATGGACGACAGCATACAACCAAGCAAAGAAGGGAGATGCGGACGATGGCACGAAAATTGTTGATTACAGGTGCAGCAGGTACAATTGGGAAAGTATTGTATGAAGGGCTAAAAGCGGAAGGTAAATATGAAATAATCGCTGCTGATGTGAAGAGGGATGAAGAGGCAGGGATTGTGGAAATGGATATACATGATGCTGCACGACTGGCTGAGCTTACACGCGGAGTGGATACGGTACTGCATTTTGCATGGATCAAGGATGAAGGGGATTTCCTCGGCAAAGTGCTGTCTGGCAATGTTAGTGGAGCCTACAAGCTGTATGAAGCTGCGGTGAAAAATGGGGTAAAACGCATTGTTTTTGCCAGTTCCAATCATGCCACAGGGTTTTATAAAGTAGGCGAAAGTATAGATGTAGAAGATCCCTACCGACCCGACAGTTTTTATGGATTGAGTAAGTGCTACATTGAACTGTTAGGACGGCTGTATGCCGATCAGGGCAAAATATCTTCAATGAATATCCGTATCGGAAATTTTCCTGGAGATGATCGGCCCCATTCGGAGCGCGCCGCTCATATTTGGATCTCCGAGCGCGATATGATCCGTCTGACTGTCTGCTGTATCGAAGCTCGTCCGGAGATGAGCTATCTTAATTTGTACGGTACGTCAGCCAATACGGATAATTATTATGACATTGGCTACTTGGAAGAACTAATCGGATATAAGCCGCAGGATAATGCCGCTGAGCTGCTGGAGCAGGCAAAGAAAATCGGATTTTGGGTAAAACAGGATGAAACCACATTCCAGGGTGGGCAAAAGGAGTAGAGTAGATCGTTCAAATATGCTTTATGAATAGGCTTAAGGCGTCGATTAGACGCCTCATATTACACAAAACTTCACAAATATCCGAATTGTTCACTCCTCAGGACACTCCTTTGTTCATGAAGCATGAGAGGCTTCACTTTTCATTTTGAATGCGCTTACATAAAATATAGTTATACGGCGGCGGTGCTACAAACTTTGCTGTCGGTAACGTATACAGAGGGGGAGTGACTCACATTGAATCAGCCTATGCCCAAAAATTCTGCAATGCTTACAACGGATTCCCGCCTGAACGGTAAGAGGCTGGGAACGGGTAGAAAACACGGGTTCTTCTATGAACTGTTCCGCAATCGGGTATTATTTTTGATGTTGTTGCCCACTTTAATTTTTTTCTTCATTAATTCCTACATTCCTATGGTGGGTATTTATTATGCATTTACCCAGTTCGACTTTAATACCAGCCTGTTTGATGCCAAGTTCGTCGGACTCCAAAATTTTCGCTTTCTATGGCAATCCGGCACGCTGACAAAACTGACATTGAATACGGTCGGATACAATGCAGCGTTTATTTTACTCGGTAACGTGCTAGCGATTGTTCTCGCTATTTTGCTGAATGAGCTGAGAGGCCGCTACTTTAAAAAGATCGCTCAATCCGTGATGTTCCTGCCTTATTTTGTTTCTTTCGTTATTCTAAGTGTTATCGTGTATAACATATTTAATTATGATAATGGTTTCCTGAATACGCTGCTGCTGCAATTTGGTGGTGAACGCGTGGATGTATACAACAAACCATGGGTATGGATTTTCCTGATTATCCTGTTCTATTTATGGAAAAATCTCGGCTACAGTATGGTGATCTATCTGGCAGCGATTACAGGTATCAGTGACGAATATTATGAGGCAGCTAAAATGGATGGGGCCAACATTTTTCAACGAATCTGGTACATTACCGTTCCTATGCTTAAATCGACATTCGTTGTGCTGCTGTTGTTTGCGCTTGGTAGTATTATGAAAGGACAATTTGATCTTTTTTATCAGTTAATCGGCAACAATGGGGTGCTGTACAATACGACGGATATTTTGGACACTTATGTGTACCGTTCGCTGAAAGTGACTTTTGATGTGGGGATGGCTTCGGCGGCAGGCGTATACCAATCATTATTCGGCTTTGTACTGATCATGACCGTGAACTATATCATCCGCAAGTTGAACGACGAGTATGCCTTATTCTAGAAAGGAGGACCCAAACGGATGGCGATCAAAGAGGATGTATACACTCGAATTTTTAAAATTATCTCTTATGTGATTATCATTATTGCTTCCATTGCTTGTTTACTCCCGTTTCTACTTATTATTTCGGCTTCACTGACCAGTAATGAATCGATTATCAGGGATGGATATCACTTTATACCACAGCAATTCTCACTGGAAGGTTACCGGACGGTGTTCACCTTTCCTGAAGAGGTGTTAAGGGCATACGGGGTGACGATTTTTACCACGGTTGTAGGTACGACGTTGGGCCTGTTCCTGATGACGATGGCAGGATATGTGCTGGCACGCAAAGATTTTAAATACCGTAATGCGTTTTCATTCTATATTTACTTTACGACGCTGTTCGGAGGCGGTTTGGTACCTTGGTACATTATGCTGACGAAGTATTTAGGATTGCTTGATACGTATACAGTGCTTATTTTCCCGGGATTGATGACTCCGTTTCTGATCATTTTAATGAAAAACTTCATTCGTTCCTCCATGCCGGAAGAGCTGTTCGAGTCCGCTAAAATTGACGGTGCGGGTGATTTTAAAATTTACTATCGAATTGTGTTGCCTTTATCTACACCGGGTATTGCCACTGTGGGACTGTTTCTGGCCTTGGCTTACTGGAATGACTGGTTCTCATCCTCACTCTTTATTAACGATCCGCATAAATACCAGTTGCAATATTATCTGTATAATGTAATTAACTCCATGCAATTTATCGCTCAAATGGGTGCAGGTACTGGCGTAACCCTTTCCAACGATATGCCGACAGAGTCGACCAAAATGGCAATGGCTATCGTGGTTACCGGACCTATTTTGCTGCTGTACCCGTTCGTACAGCGCTATTTTGTTAAGGGATTGACCATTGGTGCGGTAAAAGGCTAAAGTGGCACTCAAGGACTGTGATGGCATGACGTGCTGACGTTGTGCCATCTAAATAGCACTCTTTGTAAGCGTTTTATTTAATCAGACTACCATTTCAAAGGGAGGATTCACATGACATTCACAAAGAAAAGAAAACAACGCATGTCCATCCTGATTGCAGTAATGGTCATCACGGCGCTATTAGCCGGATGTGGAGGAGGTAGTGGAAACAGCGCTCAAAAAGCAAATGGAGAGGATGATAAATCCCAGAAAGTACAGCTGCAATTTTATATGCTGGGGGATGCTCCTAAGGACTTGCCTACCATTGAGACAGAGATCAATAAGTTGGCGGAAAAAGATCTGAATGCCACCGTCAAATTTAACTATACGACGTGGACAGACTGGGATCAAAAATATAAGCTGTTATTGTCTTCGGGTCAGCCTATCGACCTGATCTTCACTGCAGATTGGACGCAGTATCAGGCCTATGCCAAAAAGGGCGCATTCCTGCCGCTAGACGATCTGCTGCCTAAGGCTGCACCTGCCTTGCAAAAATTTGTGCCTCAGGACATGTGGGATGGAGTTAAAATCGGAGGCAAAATTTATACCGTGCCTGGCACGTATAAAGAATATGTCACAAACGGTTTTGTATGGCGTGAGGATTTACGTGAGAAGTACAATTTGCCTAAACCGACAGATATGAAAAGTTATGAGGCTTATATGGATGGGATACGTCAGCATGAGCCAAATATGAAAACCGTATCTCTGAACAGCGATATTAAGGGAAATCTGCATGATCGATATACTGAATTAGTAACGAAGAGCGTGGGCACACTGCCTTACGGTATCGGTATTAAATACGAAAAACCAACAGAGGTATATAAATTTTGGGGCTCGGATGAACAAAAGGAAGAGCTGAACACTTACAAACGCTGGGCCGATAAAGGATTCATTCCCAAAAACGTATTAAACGTAAAAGATACGCTTCAGGATCAAGTGACTTCTGGTAAAGCAGCGAGTATTTTCGGTGACAATCCAACCCGGTTTAATGATATGGTCATTAAGCTCAAAGCATCTCACCCGGACTGGAAGCTCGAGTACTACCCATTCCCTTTGACGACAGGTTATGCAACTCCAGTGCATCCGATTCATAACGGCTTTGCGATTCCAAAAAGCAGCCCGAATCCAGCGCGCGCATTGGCCTTTTATGAAAAGCTGGTGACGGACAAACGCTATAACCTGCTCACGCAATATGGTATTGAAGGCAAAAACTACGAAGTCAAAGATGGTTACTACCAAATGATAGGTAGCGGCAGTACTAATGGATTTTCACGCGAAGGTATGAATAGTTGGGCTTGGCGTAACCCGGAATACATGCTGTTTGATTCTGGCTTTGACCGTGTGAAGAAAATTTTTGCCGAGCTGGATAAAATCCAGAAGCCTGACCTGTTTACAGGCTTTGCAGAGGACTACACGACATATCAAGCAGAAAAAGCAGCTCTAGAACAGGTTGAGAAGCAATATCTGTATCCGCTCCAAGCTGGACTGATCGACAATGTAGATCAAGGCTTGCAGACCTTCTTGCAAAAGGCAAACCAAGCTGGTTTGGAGAAAATTCAAACCGAATATACAAAACAATGGGAAGCCTATGTAAAGGAGAAGGGGATTAAATAAAACATAAAGAATTGTGATAAAGAAAAAAGCAAGTCTCCAGAAAGTTGGAGGCTTGCTTTTTTAATGTCAGTCTATTTTTTGGGAGCAATGTTCCGTTCTCGGAGCAGGCGTGTAGAGCAGTTTACTTATTGCGCATTTGCTTTAGAACGGCGAAAATCTGTCGGTGTTACACCCAAGCTACGTTTGAACATACGATGGAAATAAGAGCTACTCGCAAATCCGGTTTGTTCTGCTACGTCAGCTACGGACCAGTCGGTCTGTTCCAGCAGCTCACAGGCCTTGCGAATACGAAGTTGTTGGATGACGTCCACGATAGTTGACATGGTCTGTTGCTTATATAGCCTACTGACATAGATCGGCGACATATCCAGTTCTTCCGCAATCTGATTGAGACAAAAATTGGGATCCGTATAGGCTTGCTCCATTCGTTCATTAATTTGCCGTACCAGTCGTTCCTGCTTCGTGTTTCGTTTTTCCGATAGATTGGAGCGAATATGATCAAAGACCAATTGATAATGATCAATAAGATTCTCAGCGGTCTCTAACCGATCAGCGGATGGTAATTCAGATTTAGATTCTATAGCAAATCCATTGAGCTCACTGATATGCCGAACAGCATTATTTACACTCATGATGAGCCGGGATATCGCCACTTGAACAGAGGAAAAAGGATATTTTTCCATATGCATCAATAATTCTTTGAACATACTGTGTGCATCCTCCGTATGACCAGACAGTAGCATATCTAGCATTTTTTTCTCTTTATCGGCTGGATATACGTAAGTATTTTGGATATCCTCCTCTGTAGTGTTTTGCGCATTAATAATGCATCTGTGCCCCTGAAAAAATCGGTGCATAGATGCGTCTTGTACTTGGCGGTACAGCAGATGCAGCCG
>NZ_WUDQ01000165.1:0-7353 GCF_009827695.1 Paenibacillus sp. OT2-17
TGATGGGAAAATGCCATGAAAATGTATTAGGAAATAGAAAAGATAAATCAAGTCGTTTCACTCCTGATATCATTTTGTCGGGGAGTGGGGCGGCTTTTTTTGTTTTTGGCTTATGTTTGTAGTCTCTTTATGTTACATTAGTATGAAAATAAAGAGCGGGGTGGAGCAGAGGACATGAAACCGGATTTGCGTACTGTGCTGAATCGTGAAATTATTGTCGGAGACGGCGCAATGGGGACTTTTTTATACCAGCTAGGATTTCCAGTAAATACGTCTTTCGAAGAACTGAACATCACTTCGCCTGACGTTATATCAGACGTGCATGCTCAATATTTAAGTGCAGGAGCTCGATTGCTGGAGACTAATACATTTTCTGCAAATGATTATAAGTTAGCCCGGTTTGGATTGGAATCTAAGGTAGAAGAGATCAATCGTGCCGGTGTGAGAATTGCCAGAGCTGCGGCCGGACCTGAACATTATGTGGTAGGTGCGGTGGGTTCCATATGTGGGGGCAAACGGCTTAACATATCAAAGCTGGAGCTGGCAAGAAACTATGAGCAGCAAATTGATGCCCTTCTCTCCGAAGGGGTCGACGGCATTTTGTGCGAAACGTTTTATTCACTGGATGAAATACGCATTGCGCTTCACAGTGTACGTAAATACAGTGACATTCCGGTAATTTGTCAGTTTGCAGTTGATCAGGTTGGTCGTACCCAGGATGGTTTTTTAGTTGCGGAAGCTTTTTCGGTGCTGCGTAATGAGGGGGCAGACATCCTTGGATTTAACTGTCACTCGGGTCCGCAGGGAATTATGAGTGTAATGGAGCAGCTGGATGGCCCTTTGTCTGTACCGCTGTCCGTATATCCGAATGCGGGACTAGCAGATTATGTGGACGGTCACTATGTATACGGTGCATCACCTGAATATTTTGGAGAATGTGCCAAGTCCTTTGTAGACCTGGGGACGAGGCTGCTCGGTGGTTGCTGCGGAACTACACCGGACCATATTGCAGCTATCTCAAAAGCTTTGAACCGTTTGCAACCGCCTCCGCTGGCTTCAAAAGAAGCTCTGTCGAAAGAGTCCTTTCAAGTGGCAGAGCAGATTGCAGATGAAGGGGAACGAGGAAATGGCAGACATACCAGCGAGCCCAACATTGTGGATATGGTTAAGGAACGACATACGGTCATTGTAGAACTGGATCCTCCGCGTGATCTGGACATTACGAGGTTTATGCAAGGTGCTCATGCGTTGAAGAAAGCCGGGGCCGACGCACTTACACTGGCTGACAACTCGCTTGCAGTTACTCGTATGAGCAACATGGCGCTTGGACATTTGGTCAGTATTGAAACAGGTTTGCGCCCATTAATTCATATAGCATGTCGTGATCGCAATCTGATTGGTACTCAATCCCACATGATGGGTTTTGACGCGCTCGGTATTGACCATGTACTGGCGGTTACTGGCGATCCGGCGCGGTTCGGTGATTTGCCAGGCGCCAGTTCGGTGTATGATATGACCTCTTTTGAAATCATACGCATGATCAAGCAATTAAATGATGGTGTTGCATTTTCCGGTAAGCCACTGAAGCAGAAGGCTAATTTTGTGGTAGGTGCCGCATTTAATCCTAACGTCAAGCATTTGGGTAAAGCCGTGCAGCGATTAGAGAAGAAAATTGCCTCCGGAGCTGATTATGTTATGACTCAGCCCGTTTACGACCACGAGCTCATTGCAGCCATCGCGGAAGCGACACGACATTTGGAAGTACCGATTTTTATCGGTATTATGCCGCTGGCTAGTGGGCGCAATGCAGAATACTTGCACAATGAAGTGCCAGGCATTCAGTTATCCGATGAGGTGCGTGCACGTATGTCTGGTCTAGAGGGTCCGGAAGGACGAGCAATGGGCGTGTCTATTGCCAAGGAGTTACTCGATACGGCAATGGAACATTTTAATGGTATCTATTTTATGACTCCATTTATGTTCTATGAAATGACAGCTGAATTGACTTCTTACGTATGGCAAAAATCAGGCCGCGTACAGGCCCCCTTGTTTCGACTATAATAATCAATTACAATAGTATAATGGATGTGATGCCGATGTCATTGAGTATGACCGGATACGGTCAAGCCATCCTTCATTATGAGGGCTATAAAGTGCGCTTGGAATTGAAATCGGTGAATCACCGCTATTGCGAAGTGATGATGAGAATTCCGCGCGAATGGACTCGTTACGAAGATGGCTTGAGAAGAACGGTTCAACAGCAGATTAAACGCGGTCGTATCGATGTCTTCATCCACAGAGAACGTGATGAAGAACAGATGCCCGCCGCGCGGTTGAATGACACTGTGGTGCAGGCTTACCTGCATGCAGCGGAGCAGCTGGCGGATCGTTATGGAGTGAAAGGAACGTTAGGGATAAGCGATATTCTTGCTTTGCCTGACGTTCTGGGTGAGCCTGGAGAGGCTTGCCATGGAGACGAAGAGGACTGGGAAGAGCAACTACAGCGAGCTTTGAATGAAGCTTTGCAAGGTTTACTGGAGATGAGAAGGCGAGAAGGCGGGCATTTGGCGCAAGATGTGGAATCCCGTATTTTACGGCTGGAATCCCTGCATCATGAAATGACGGTGCTGGCTCCTCATGTTGTGAGCGACTACCGTAACAGGCTGAAACACAGGCTTAAAGAGCTTCAGGACGGTTCATTTACGCTTGATGAACATAAGTTCGGAATGGAGATTGCGTTATTCGCGGATCGCAGCAATATTGATGAGGAACTTACCCGGCTTCAAAGTCACTTTGGACAGTGCAAGGGATTGCTGCTGTCAGACGAGCCGGCCGGTCGCAAATTAGATTTTTTAATCCAGGAAATGAACAGGGAAGTCAACACGATCGGCTCCAAGGCTAATCATCTCACATTGGTTAATTTGGTCGTTGAGATGAAAGCAGAGCTCGAGAAAATTCGTGAGCAGGCTGCAAATATTGAGTGGCTACCTGGTAGCGGCACGGCTGCAAGAGTCACATGTATAGGGGGAAAGACCTGAATATGGCAATCAAATTGATCAATATTGGTTTCGGCAATATCGTGTCGGCCAACCGAATTATCTCCATCGTCAGTCCGGAGTCTGCTCCGATCAAGCGGATTATACAGGAAGCCAGGGACCGTCATATGCTAATTGATGCTACCTATGGCCGCCGGACGCGGGCTGTTATTATTACAGACAGTGATCATGTAATCCTGTCTGCGGTGCAGCCGGAGACGGTTGCTCATCGCCTATCCACTAAAGATGATGACAATGACGAATAAAAATGGAGTGTACTATGGCTAAGGGATTATTATTTGTAATATCCGGACCTTCGGGTGTCGGTAAAGGGACGGTAGGCAACGCATTGCGTGATAAGCTACCAGAGATAACATACTCCGTTTCTGCTACAACTCGAACACCTCGTTCAGGCGAACAGGATGGAGTGACCTATTTTTTTAAAACGCGTGAAGAATTTTTGGGTATGATTGAACGAGATGAAATGCTGGAGTATGCTGAGTATGTAGGGAACTATTATGGTACTCCACGTGATTTTGTAGATCAGACGCTTGCGCAGGGAAAAGATATTTTTCTGGAGATTGAAGTTCAGGGAGCGCTAAAGGTTAAAGAAAAATTTCCAGAAGGCATATTCATCTTTCTGCTTCCGCCTTCGCTAGACGAATTAAAGGATAGAATCCGGGGACGGGGCACAGAAACTCAAGCGACCATAGACCACCGTATGTCGGTAGCTGTGGATGAAATGAATTTGTTGCGTCACTATGATTATGCGGTCGTCAATGATGAGATTGATTTCGCTTGTAAACGAATAGAATCCATTATTATCGCCGAACATTGTAAGGTTCATCCTTAAACGAGGGCTTTACATATGCCAAGCGTACCTAAAGAGAAATAATACTGTATAAGCTGAGCTTGAAGGTGTACACTGGAGTTCAGCTTATACAGTCCCAAAACTACATGAAGAGGTGTCTATTCGTGCTGTATCCTTCCATTGATGAAATGATGAAAAAGGCAGATAGTAAGTATTCGTTGGTTGTAGCGGCTTCACGTCGTGCCAGACAGTTGCGCGAGGGTGAAAAGACGACTCTCAAGAATCCTAAATCCCACAAACAGGTTGGAGTGGCATTGGAAGAGATTTACGCGGATCATCTACGTCTTGAAAGCGGCGAAGACGAGTAAGAATTATACACAACTATTATAACCGGGCGCAATGCCAATTCCTTTGACAACCGCAAGGTTGTTATTTTTTTAGGTCAGGGGGAGTTAACGATGTTGAAGGGAAAAGTTATTATTCTTGGTATAACTGGCGGAATTGCTGCTTACAAAGGGGCTGCGCTGTGCAGTAGGTTGACGCAAAAGGGAGCCGAGGTTCATGTGATTATGACGGCCTCTGCCAAGGAGTTTATTACCGAACTTACGTTGCAGTCGCTCTCTCGTAATCCGGTGTACAGTGACACATTTGATGAAAGAGAGCCGTCAGTCGTATCCCATATTCATCTGGCGGATGCGGCTGATTTGGTGCTTGTTGCTCCTGCAACTGCGAATATTATCGGGAAAATGGCGCACGGTCTTGCTGATGATATGCTGTCTACAACGCTGCTGGCTACAACAGCGCCTATTATGGTGGCCCCTGCGATGAACGTACATATGTACACTCATCCGGCAGTCATGCAAAATATGGAGACGCTTGTATCACGTGGCGTGAAGATGATTGAGCCTGGTGAAGGATTACTGGCTTGCGGTTACGTTGGCAAAGGACGTTTGGAAGAGCCGGACACAATTGTGCAAACCATAGAGCGCTTTTTTGATCAGCAAGCTCAGGAACAAAAAACCAACATCAAGTCTGAACCACGATGGTTTGGTGGCGAATCTATGGAGGCTCAAGTGCCTGAGTCACTTGTGAATGAGAATGAATCGGTGCTTTCAGGCAAAAAAGTCATTGTAACGGCTGGAGGCACGATAGAGCGAATTGATCCAGTGCGTTATATCACAAATGATTCATCTGGCAAAATGGGCTTTGCCATTGCAAAAGTGGCTCAGGAGATGGGTGCAGAGGTGCACTTGATTGCTGCCAATACCAGCGCGGAACCGCCTGCTGGTATTATGCTTGAAAGAGTCCAGTCAGCTGAAGACATGTACGCCGCTGTATTAAAGCAATGGGAAACGAGCGATATGGTCGTTATGGCTGCTGCAGTTGCAGATTATCGACCACGTGAGATTGCACAGACCAAGATCAAGAAAAAAGATAGTGTATTTACGCTAGAGCTAGTGAAGAACGTCGATATTCTAGAGTCACTCGGACAGAGTAAGAAACATCAATTTTTAATTGGCTTTGCAGCTGAAACCGAACATTTGGAGACGTATGCGATAGATAAATTAGAACGTAAAAATTGTGATTTGATCGCGGCAAACGATGTAACTGTGAATGGTGCTGGTTTTGGCGTCGATACAAATGCTGTTCAAATTTATGACCGAAGCGGGATCGTAGAGCGTATTCCTGTACAGTCAAAGGAAGAAGTTGCGCGTAAGTTGCTTACTATAGCCGCGGGACGCATGGGTGGGGTGCTGCATTAATGGAGACGGGCAATTTAGTTGCCAAGGTCATTGTCGATGTACCTGCCAAGGATACGGACCGCACCTTCGATTATCTGATACCAGACTCAATGAGACCTTGGATTGAGCCGGGTAGCCGGGTAGCTGTACCATTTGGCAAACGGACGGTGCAGGCTTTTGTCATCTCGGTAGTCCCAGCTGATGATCCAACGAAATACAGGATGAGAGCGATCCAGGAGTTGCTGGATTTGGTACCACCCTTATCTGCCGACCTAGTCGAACTGGGCAAATGGATGAGCGAACGTTATGCTTGTAATCAAATTATGGCACTGCAAGTGATGATTCCTACCGCGCTCAAGGGCAAGGCAGAACGTTATATCTCAATTGCCGAACAGCATGAGTTAACGCATCCACAGCGTACTATACAACCGAATCAGGGCGATGAACTCGAATGGGCACTTCTGACCGACGATGGTATGAGTGATCCGACGGAGCGTCGGATTGTTAGCTTCATTCAGGAGAAGGAGCAAGTCCCATTGCAGCAACTCAGTCGACGTTTCCCTGAGGAAGCAGAGGTTATTAAATCACTGTTACGCCGGGGTGTGCTTCAGGAAAGTCAAGTTATTATAGACAAACTTGGCAAAAAGACCATGAAATCCGTTGATCTGGCTATCGGCATAGACGAGGCATCAACGGCGCTGGAGCAATTTTCTACCAAAGCGCAGCGTCAGCGGGAGGTACTTGCTTTTTTGCTGGAACGTAGCGAGTTTCTGCCTCTGTCGCTGAAGGAAGTCATGACCTCACTGAGTGTGTCTGCTGCAACGGTTAAGGCGCTGGAAGATAAGGGCTATGTGTTGCTGGAGGATGTCGAAGTGTTCCGCGACCCGTACCGGGGCAGACACTTCAAGCCTACAGAGCCACTCCCTCTCACAGTAGAGCAGCAGTCGGTATATGAACGGATTATTCGCCAGCTGGACACGCGTGAGCAAGGGGCTTATTTGTTGCATGGAGTCACAGGGAGCGGTAAGACGGAAATCTATCTACAGACGATTCAGCGTTGTATTGAGCTGAATCGTCAGGCCATTGTACTGGTACCTGAAATATCGTTAACCCCACAAATGGTAGAACGTTTTAAAGGCCGCTTTGGCGATCAGGTAGCAGTGATGCACAGTAGGTTGTCCGGGGGGAACGGTACGATGAGTGGCGCAAAATACGCGAAGGCCGTGTGAAAGTGGCGATTGGTGCTCGCTCGGCAGTATTTGCGCCTTTTCGTGAGTTAGGTCTTATTATTATGGATGAGGAGCACGAAACGTCCTACAAGCAGGAAGAGACACCTAAATACCATGCGCGTGATGTTGCCATTCGCAGAGCCCATCAGCATGGGGCTGTCGTTATTCTCGGCTCGGCAACACCGTCGCTGGAAAGCTACTATGCGGCTCGCTCACAAAGCAACGACGAGTTTGAGCCGTTGCTGCTTGAAATGCCAACTCGCGCATTGGGGAACACGTTACCCGAAGTACATATCATGGTTATGCGTGAGCAACTGCGTGCTGGCAACCGCTCTATGTTCAGCCGTGCGTTGCATAATGGAATTGCAGAGTGGTTAGAGCGTAAGGAGCAGACGGTACTACTGTTGAATCGGCGTGGGCACTCCACGTTCGTCATGTGCCGTAGCTGTGGCTATGTCGCGGGTTGTCCGCATTGTGATATTTCGCTTACGTATCATCAGCGGTCGAACAATTTACGTTGCCATTACTGTGGTTAT
>NZ_WUDQ01000166.1:0-7289 GCF_009827695.1 Paenibacillus sp. OT2-17
GACCACGTTTTAGCAACGTGACCAGTGTCGATTTCCCCCCACTGACGGGTCCCATCAAAAGAAGGATACGCTTGCGCACATCGAGCCGCCTGGCTGATGAATGGAAATATTCCTCCACCAACTTTTCCAGCGCTCGATCCAGTCCAAAGATCTCCTGCTCAAAAAATTTGTATCGCTTATGTCCCCCAACCTCTTCTACACCAAAAGATTCAATCATCTTGTAAACCCGTGCATGAGCTGTCATCGCCGGCGTCGGGTCTTTCTTGAGTATCTCAATATACTCTCTAAAAGTGCCGCTCCAGGCCAGACGGTTGTTTTCCGCCCGGTACTCCGCAACGCGTTCAAAAATATTCATGCTCGGTTCCTCCCATGACTGCGTAATGACTATCCTCCACTCCTGATGATTATGGCTACACTCGTCACGCCTTTCAGGATATGATGCAATCCCCTTAAAAAAAGTGTAATACATACCTATGCAGATTGATTTAAGAATTGACCTATTTTTTATGACAGGTCTCTCTGCTTTTTCGAAAAAACCAAGGGATACACTGTGCTAAAATATACAACAACGACGCGGACCTGACGCATTATGGTACAATATAAGCTCGGAATAATGGGATAAAGGAGCGGGAGAAGTCATGGCGGTTCGGCATGAGACGGAGCTGTACGCTCCGGTGAAAGCCTTTTTTGAGAACTTGGGATATGAAGTCAAAGGAGAGGTACGCAACTGCGATTTGGTGGGTATCAAGCCAGGACAACAGACACCACTGATTGTGGAGATCAAAAAGACGTTTAACCTGGCGCTTGTGCTGCAAGGCATGCAGCGTTTGAAACTAAGCAGCAATGTATATGTAGCTGTAGAACGAAATCGTGCAAAAAAAGGAGCCGTGAATCAGCGCTGGAACGAGCTGGTCGGACTGTGCCGCCAGTTAGGACTTGGCTTGCTCACTGTCACCCATTTTAAAACTAAGCCGCCACTCGTTGAGGTACTGTGTAAGCCTGCGGCGCCTAGCGACAATGTCCACAATGCAGCAAAGGTACGCCCCGGCTCGCGCAAGGAAAAGCTGCTGCGGGAATTTCACGCACGTAGCGGTGACCACAATATCGGCGGCAGCACCCGACGCAAGCTGGTCACTGCCTATCGGGAAAAAGCGCTGCGCGTAGCCGTAGCCTTGCAGAGCTTGGGGGAAGCCGCTCCGGCGCAGCTAGCCCGCATAGCAGCCGTCAGCACAGCTGCTGCCGTACTTCAGCACAACTACTACGGCTGGTTTGAGCGCGTATCCCGCGGCCGCTATCGACTGACTCCGTTTGGCGAAGCTGCCCTGAACGAGTATGCGGCAGTACTGCAAGAGCATGGCATTAAAACGGCCACTGGAATGGACGCAGAGCTTGACGAGGACAGTGGACAGCTTCAGATTGCGGAAGCGCCAATCACTTACTCCACTGTTGCTGCGGAAGCGGAGGATGACTGACATGGGGCGATGGTTTTTGCTAGCTCCGCGCAGTAAATTCACTGATCGTCTCACCGATCAGATTCATGCCCATAAGCAATTGCTCACGGCCCGGATGGCTAAAATTGAGTCGGATATGGGACGCGCCTTCACTGCCAACCGCACATAGCGCACCTGGCATAAAGGCTACGCCTTTGGGTAACGCCGCCTTTAGCAGCAATGCGCTGTCCAGCCCATCGGGCAACTGCACCCATACATACATGCCACCGGACGGAATATGATACGTCACGTCTTTCCAAAACGGGCGCTTGAGCAGCTCCAAGATTAATTGAAGTCGAGTCGAATATTCCTTGTTCAACATCGCCAAGTGCTCGTGCCATTGAAAACGCGAGCTGGTCAACAATTGGAACAGCAGCCGTTGGTTCATCGTACTGGATTGCATATCAGCCAGCTGCTTCAATGCGTACATCCCTTCAATTAACGGTGCAGGACCAGCAGCCCAACCCGTTCTCAGCGCAGGAGCAACTGTTTTATTGAACGAACCGATATAGAGTACTTGACCTCCCTGGCCCGCATGATCCAGCGCAAATAGTGAGGGGTAAGTCTCAGCAAATTTTCGACTCTGACCATGCGGACTCTTGTCATGGGACTCATTTTTTTGCTTGAAATGCAATTCACCATAAGAATCATCCTCAACTGCTAACACCTCATGATGCCTGCACAGGTCCAAAATTTCCTGCCGCCTAGCCGCGCTCCACAAGGAGCCCGTCGGATTCGTAAACGTTGGCGTGGCAAAAAAAAGCTTGGGTCGATAACGGATCATTAAAGCTTCAAGCTTATTAGGAATGACACCTTCCCCATCTGATTCTACAGGAACGATCTGCGCACCCTGCATAGATAGTACTTGTAAACATCCAGGAGATGTAGGGTTTTCGACCAATACCGGATCACGCTCATCCACCATCAGCCTTATGATCAGGTCAATGGCCTGCTGACTGCCTGTCGTGAGAAGGATTTGACCTGGTGGTACTCTTACTCCTTTACGCTGTTCCCACTCTCCCGCAAGCCATGCCCGCAAAGGGAAATAGCCCTCCGGTTCACCATACTGGAGGGCGTCAGGGCCGGAGCCAAACACATCATGGGCCGCTTCTTCCAGCAACTTCACCGGAAACAGCTCTTGTGCAGGTAGTTCTTCAGCCAGAGATATAAAGGAGTGTCTTCTCGCATTTTCCCGGATATGACGCACTGGAGAAGCCAACATCGCAGCCGTTCGTGAAGCAAAGGAATATTGCATGAACATCCTCCTTCTCCTGAAAAATAGGTCATGATCTCCGGGCTGACGCGTCAGGCATATAGCTGCTTCATCTGACGCGCATATAAGGCATAACGTTCAATCGCCTGCGCCCGGCTGGACACGCCTAATTTCGCATAAATTTTACGTAGATAATTATCAATGGAGCGCCGGCTAACTTCGATCTCGATAGCAATTTTGTCATATGTAATACCTTGTACAATACGTTCCATAATAAACACTTCGGTTTGTGTCAATTCGTCAAAAGGCTCGGATGCCATTAACGGCATAAAGGGCCAGTTTCCACACCGAATCCAGTCCATTGGTAAAGAAGCAAATCCTTCGCGTAAACCGTTGATCAGATGGATTAACTGGCTCGGTGATGCCTGCTTGGATAACATTCCATTTGCTCCAAGCGAAATTAGCTGCTGAAACAACGTAATATTATCCTCATCCGTCATAATAACAATATGGCTGTCCGGAGACAAGGCCCGCATTTGTGTCAAAAATGGTTCCGCCGTTCCCTCAGGCAACCTGTAGTCCATTAAAATGATTTCCGGTCGAATGGAACAAGCCAGCTCCAAGCCTTCCGTTCCGGAGGAAGACATCCCTCTGACAAGCAAATCCTGCTGGTCTTCCAAAATAAGCTTTGTTCCCAGCATACTTGTAGGATGGATATCTATGATGACCACCTGCCATACTTTTCTCATATCTAAACCTCCTGATTTTACAAAAAAATACATAGTTAGTAGCGAAAATAATTCTAAAATTGGGGATTGCATATGTAGAAATTGCGCGAATGTGAACGTATAGGAAGCGAAAAACGTTTAAGGAAATTGTATCCTAGGACTTCCTTCCGATGCAATCTCTTTTTCCAATATTTTTATACGACTATTTCGCTTTTGCGAAATAAATAGGCCCATGATAGAATTGGTACTGCAAATAAAGACTGGAAATTTGACTTTACACGGGAGTTGAAAATCGTATGCAAGCTTCACCTGAACGTCCTCCTACCGAAGCTCGGCGGAGCAATTCAAGAAAGGGGTTACCCGTAAAGGCTTTTCTGCTATTTTGGTTCATTCTTATTATACTAGGTGCTCTCGCAACCTATCTGTATAGCAATCACTTGAAGCAGCAAATGCTAAACGAGATGCAAACCCATACAGACCAACAGATTCAAGCACTCAAATCTGACTATGAAAAGCAACTGACTGCTCTTTCCAAGGAAGTTAGCGGATTGCAGGGAAAAGTCCAGTCCTTCAATGAACTACTGACCTTTACGAAGGATAATGCAAACAATAAGACCGATAACAGCAATAAACTGTATACCCAATTAAACGAAGTCAAGCAGCAACTCAATACACTTCAGAAAAAAATGGACTTGCTAAAATGAATGTAGACGCAAAACAAGTGAACCGGTTCTTTATGTTGGCCCTTGCTCCTTTTATCGGTTTGTTGGGGTGTATTTTGTTAGTGCATCCCTCATTGAGCTTTCCTGGGTCTACTTCTTCGAGTCTGCAAAAAGCTGAAGTCACTCTACAAACGCAATCAGTAGGCAAGCAGCTTGATGAAGCCAAGCAAACGGCAACATACACCTTGTCTACGATTCGCCGGACTTCTGAGCTATACAAGCAAACGACCCAAACGATGAATCAGCTTGTCGTGACTGCCTCTACGCAGTCCAAGCGGCCCGCGGTCATCTATGATCGACGTATCACCGCCAAACTGGGGGTTCCCTATGAGCGGGTAGATAGCAACCGGATTACCATTGAATTGTTTAAGGTAAACCCGGGAATTTATCATGGCTACGCTATGAAGGTCAAACTTAAAGATCCTACTGCTATGAAAATGTCTTTGGGAAGTGACAAATTGGGTGGCTCTGAAACCACCATGCGTGCAGTCTTGAGACACGGAGCTATTGCAGGCATCAATGCAGGCGGCTTTGCGGATGGAGACGGCAAGCGCTATCCATTAAGCACTACTGTCTTGAACGGCCACTACCTTACTGGCTTTCAGTCCAGTTTTAAGGATTTATCCTTCGTCGGACTGAGTAACGATGGCAAGCTTATCGGTGGCAAATTTTACAGTCAAGGTGCTCTTGACAGCTTAAAGCCTGCCTTTGGGGCTACCTTCGTTCCCGTCCTGCTGCAAAGGGGACAAAAAATGCCTATTCCTGACAAATGGAAAGTCTCCCCCAAGCGGGCCCCGCGTACGGTCATTGGCAACTATAAAGATGATCAGTTGCTCATTATTGTCGTAGACGGCTACAATGAAAGCGGGGGTTCGGGCGCGACGCTCGAAGAACTGCAAGGGAAAATGTACAATCTAGGTGTTCAAGATGCCTATAATTTGGACGGAGGCGGTTCCTCGTCGCTTATACTTAACGGTCGAGTCATAAACAAACCGTCCGATGGTAATTTGCGTCCAGTCCCTACTCATTTTTTGTTCTATAAATAGCTACCTAATAGTCTACTACTAAATTAAATATGCTAGCCGACGTACGGCTCTATCCGAAAAAAAGCATCACGAACGAATGTCGTGATGCTTTTGCCTCATTTAGGAGGAATACTGTGTCATTTCTGTCAGGCATTGAGCACAAATATAACGGTCTTTGAAATCGTTCACTTGTTCTACTGACCCGCAGAATACACATTTTGGACGGTAACGCTCCAAAATAATGTGGTCACCCTGAACCAAAATTTCGACAGGATCTCCCTCATTCATTTGGTACCTTTTACGCAGTGACTTAGGCAAAACTATTCTCCCCAGCTGATCAACTTTACGTACCACACCGGCAGGTTTCATCGTGATCGTACACCTCTCCTATTGAGTAATAACTTACAAATTTCTTACCATGCGAAAAACTAGGTACAAAGACACTATTCTTTATGTAGTATTCGCTGTCTTTTTGTCGAATCCTGCTGATCACAGGAAATTTTATTACATTTTTTCATAAAATCATGAACCATATCAAAGTATGGTACAGAATGTCTATAATATTTTTATCGACCGGAAAGCCAATTATCATTAGCCCTCGCTGAGAAATTTCGCAAATTTTCGACCATACAACCTTTATTTAAGCTCCACTGTCATGTACCTTTGAACAACAAAGGTGAAACTCTTATTAGCAACTAAGGTCCTGGTTCTTTATTCGCATTTATACTTGTTCACTCGATGCTCTTTATGATAAATCCGGAAAATCCATTTGTCTCAGCGCTTCATATACAATAATCGCAGCGGAATTCGACAAGTTTAGAGATCTTACTTTATCAGACATAGGCATCTTGATACATGTATCTGGATTAGCAGCTAGCAGCTCTGGAGGCAAACCTTTCGTTTCTTTACCAAATACCAAGAAGTCTCCATCCTGAAATGCAACATCACTATATCGCTGATTCGCTTTGGTCGTCGCATAAAAAAAGCGGCCTTCCTGATATTTCTCCTGCACTTCAGCAAAAGACTCGTGATATTCAATGTGGACAGCATACCAATAATCAAGTCCAGCCCGTTTTAACGTGGCATCGTCGGTACGGAAGCCCAGTGGCTTCACCAGATGCAGATGAGTTCCGGTTGCAGCACACGTTCTGGCAATATTACCTGTGTTAGCCGGGATTTCCGGCTCGACAAGCACAATATGTAATGGCATCACGTTTCGTTCCCTTCATCATTAAATTCATCAGACAAATAACCTACAGTTTAACCAAAGTGTATACATTAAAAACATACACATTCTTTTATTTTAACAAAATCAGACAGATATGAACATCAAACGACAAAAATTTCAACCCACACCACTAAAAGCCTTCCCCTATACACATTCAGGGAAGGCTCTACATTTACTTTTTCGATTTTAAATATCGTGTATCGAAATATATGTCCGCGTAATTAACTGTTACGTTGCTTGAATCCGTCCATAAACTCGGCTAATGCTTGACAGTTCTCCAGTGGAACAGCATTGTAGATCGAGGCGCGAAGCCCTCCTACACTGCGATGTCCCTTCAGTCCGATAAATCCGGCCTGTTCGGATTCCTTAATAAATTGTTTTTCCAGATCCTCATTCGCGAGGCGGAAGGTTACATTCATGATAGAGCGATCAGCGCTGTCCACACAACCACGATAGAAGCCTTCGCTACTGTCAATACGGTCGTATAGCAAAGCAGCTTTCTGCTGGTTCACGCGCTCAATGCCTGCCAAACCGCCTTCTTCCTGAATCCATTTCAGCACTTCATTCACCATGTATATGGCAAAGGATGGGGGAGTATTGTAGAGAGAGTTATTTTTTTCATATGTGCTATAACGCAACATCGTAGGAATATTGTCCGGTGAGGAAGTCAGCAACTCTTCACGGGCAATCACGACCGTCACACCAGAAGGTCCCAGATTTTTTTGTGCGCCAGCATAAATCAATCCAAATTGAGTAACATCAAAAGGCTTGCAAAAAATATCGCTGGACATGTCCACAATCAATGGTACGGACCCCGTATCCGGGAATTGCTTAAATTGTGTACCTTCAATCGTTTCGTTGGACGTCATATGCACATAAGCAG
>NZ_WUDQ01000167.1:0-7229 GCF_009827695.1 Paenibacillus sp. OT2-17
GGTGGCGATAGCGGAGGGGTTCCACACGTACCCATCCCGAACACGACCGTTAAGCCCTCCAGCGCCGATGGTACTTGGACCGCAGGGTCCTGGGAGAGTAGGACGTCGCCAAGCAACAAGTAAAGAGAACCATGATCTCATTGAGATCATGGTTCTCTTTGGTATATTACGGTACAAACCACTTATATAATTGCTTCCATGCTGCGACTCAAAGAGGAGATATGCTCTTGTAAATAGTTATTACCTTTGGAAACGCTTATTTTTAAAGGTTGTCCTTCGTAGGAGTACAGTTGTTTGTACAGGGAAATACTAAAGGTTAGGGCTATTGATGAAGGCTTGACACCCCTATACCGCTTTGCTAAGATTGCAATAATATATTTTCAGAGAGCCTTGATTTGTCCATGTCGGACAGACAACAAGACCAATACAGACTAAACAATTTGAAGGAGGATCATCTTGGTGTGGGAAGATAAATTCGGTAAGGAAGGCCTTACCTTTGACGATGTTTTGCTGGTACCTCGCAAGTCGGTGGTTCTGCCCAAAGAAGTAAGCGTAGCGACTCGTTTGAGTGATAACGTAAAGCTGAATATTCCTTTGATGAGTGCTGGTATGGATACTGTTACTGAGGCAGTGTTGGCAATCGCGATGGCTCGTGAGGGCGGTATCGGTATTATTCATAAAAATATGTCGATTGAACAGCAAGCGGTGGAGGTGGATCGGGTTAAACGTTCGGAGAGCGGTGTTATCACCAATCCATTCTCATTGACTCCGGATCATTTGGTATCCGATGCTGAAGCAGTTATGGGTAAATACCGTATTTCTGGTGTACCTGTTGTAAACGAAGAAAACAAACTGGTGGGTATTATTACTAACCGCGATCTTCGCTTTATTCACGATTTTAACCTTAAAATCAGTGAAGTCATGACGAAGGAAGAACTGGTAACTGCACCTGTAGGTACGACTTTACAGGAAGCGGAAGTCATTTTGCAAAAGCATAAAATTGAAAAGCTCCCTTTGGTCGATGATGAAAATTATCTCAAAGGCCTTATCACCATTAAAGATATTGAGAAAGCTATTCAATTTCCGAACGCAGCGAAAGATGCACAAGGCCGTCTTCTGGTCGGTGCGGCTGTCGGCATTTCCAAAGATACATTTGATCGGACTGAAGCACTTGTAAAAGCTGGTGTGGATATGATTGTTGTGGACTCTGCTCACGGGCATCATATTAACATTATTGAAGCAGTCCGCAAGCTGCGTGAAGCTTATCCTGATCTGACGATTGTAGCAGGTAATGTAGCTACTGGTGACGGAACGCGCGAATTGATTGAAGCTGGAGCATCGGTCGTAAAAGTCGGTATTGGTCCAGGCTCCATCTGTACAACACGCGTAATCGCAGGGATTGGTGTTCCACAAGTAACAGCAATTTATGATTGTGCAACAGTAGCACGTGAATATAATATTCCGATTATTGCAGACGGCGGTATTAAATACTCCGGTGAAATTACAAAGGCCATTGCGGCAGGGGCTTCTGCGGTAATGCTGGGAAGTCTTTTTGCAGGTACGGAAGAAAGCCCAGGCGAATCTGAAATTTATCAAGGACGCCGCTTCAAAGTATATCGTGGCATGGGTTCTATGGCTGCGATGAAGCAAGGTAGTAAAGATCGTTATTTCCAAGATGACGACAAGAAATTGGTACCGGAAGGCATCGAAGGACGTGTTGCTTATAAAGGGCCACTTTCCGACACTGTTCATCAGCTGTTGGGCGGTCTTCGTTCTGGTATGGGTTATTGCGGTACAGCTAATATTGAGGAGCTTCGTAACGATACAAGCTTTATCCGTATTACAGGTGCTGGTCTGCGTGAGAGTCATCCGCATGATGTGCAAATTACGAAAGAAGCACCAAACTACTCTCTATAAAGTTCGGCTGTAGTAGACTTGACGACAGGCAGAGCGTATTTCGCTCTGCCTGTCTTTTTTTAGAGATACCCCTGTGATAGAATAGACAAGTGTCCGCCTTTATGACGAAATAAGTGATGAATTAGGGCACGTAGGTCTTTTGGACGATTCCTACCAGTGAAGAAGATTCGAGCAGGAAATGCTCATGACAGGATACAACTAAGAAAACGAAATAAAACTGGATTTTATAACGTTAAAACATTAACTACATTGGCCAAGTAGAGGCTGTAACCACCGTCTCGTTATACATAGCGGATCGGGTTGAGGTACGAGAGGAGTTTGTATTCATTTGAAAGCGAACAATTTAAAGCAAAATACAAAACGCAGCATGATTAAAAAGAGTGTGACTGCAGTCATGGTGCTTAATATGATGTATATGTCGGCATTGCCTGTTGTAGGCAATTTCGATTCTAGCGTGGCTACTTTTGCAGCTGGAGCGGCAACACAGGCAACCAATATTACGGGGACAGGTTCTATTAACCCCCCTAGTCTGGCACTACGTTCTGCCATTTTGATTGAGCCTTCCACCGGGCAAGTATTGCTGTCTATGAATCCAGATGAGCCACTTCCACCAGCAAGTATGACTAAAATGATGACAGAATACATCGTGGCTGAACAGGTTAAGCAAGGTAAACTTAAGTGGACGGATAAGGTTACGGTTAACGAGAATGCTTCTAAGAGCATTGGATCACGTATTTTTTTGGCTCAAGGGGATCAACATACGGTAGAAGAGCTTTATATTGCAATGGCGGTAGGTTCTGCTAATGACGCCACAGTAGCCCTTGCTGAACGCGTATCCGGAACCGAGCAGGACTTTGTAAAACTAATGAATGAAACAGCTCAGAAAATGGGCATGAAAAATACGTACTTTATCAACTCGACTGGTTTGGACCGTGGTGATATGCCGAAGGGCTTCCAGCCGGATACAGACCGGGAAACTGTGATGACAGCGAGAGATGCAGCTACTCTGGCTGGTTACATCATTAAAGATCATCCGGATTACACGCGATTCACCACAATTCAATCTTACAAATTCCGTCCTACCGACAAGGCGCCGATTATTAACTATAACTGGATGCTAGAAGCAAACAAAAATATTACTAACTTTAGAAAGTTTGCTTACCCAGGTTTAGACGGGATGAAAACAGGCCATACGGCTAATGCTGGCAACTGTTTTACAGGAACCGCTGAACGCAACGGAGTGCGTCTCATCAGTGTAGTTATGGGAGCTGATTCAGATGCACACCGTTTTACAGAGACAGCTAAAGTACTGAACTATGGTTTTGATAACTTTGAAGTGAAGCAGGTTGTTGCTCCAAAGACGGTGGTTAAGGGTGTTGAGAATGTGCCTGTGACCAAAGGTACGGAAACAGAAGTACCGATCGTCACCAAGGATGCAGTAAGCTTTATTGTACCTAAGGGCGCGAGCAATCCTAAGGTAACCTTTACAACGAACATTACACCAGCAAGCTCTCTGGTGGCACCTTTGAAGCAAGGGGCCAAAGTCGGAACAATTACGTACACGTACAAGACAGACGGTGTGGATAAAGGGCAGACAAAAACCGTTGATCTGGTTACTACGACGGCAGTAGAAGAGGGCGGCTGGTTCCGAATGCTTTTCCGGGCAATCGGTGATTTCTTCGGAGATCTGTTCCAAGGAATTAAGAACCTCTTCTAAAAAAGCAAAGCTAGGCGACCTACCTTGTTTTTCATTACTTATTTTGCAGCTTGAAATGATTGTGTATTTGGCATTCGTGCGGTAAAATATTAAGTTAGAATCTAAACGTAACCCTTACAGGAGGCAACGACATGGAAACGGGAACTTCGCGTGTAAAAAGAGGTATGGCAGAGATGCAAAAAGGCGGCGTAATCATGGATGTCATGAACGCTGAGCAGGCTAAAATTGCAGAGGCAGCAGGAGCTACAGCTGTAATGGCTCTTGAACGGGTGCCTTCGGATATCCGTGCAGCTGGTGGGGTTGCTCGTATGGCTGATCCAACGATTGTGGAAGAAGTTATGAAGGTTGTTTCTATTCCTGTTATGGCTAAGGCTCGCATCGGTCACTTTGTAGAGGCAAAGGTACTGGAATCTCTCGGTGTTGACTATCTCGATGAGAGCGAAGTGCTGACACCTGCGGATGAAGTTTTCCATATTGATAAGCGGGAGTTCACCGTTCCATTTGTTTGTGGAGCCAAGGATCTGGGAGAAGCGCTGCGTCGTATTGGTGAGGGTGCATCTATGATCCGTACGAAGGGCGAACCGGGAACTGGGAATATTGTTGAGGCCGTTCGGCATATGCGTTTTATCAATGGTCAAATTCGCAAGGTGCAAAACTTGTCGAAGGACGAGCTGTATGCAGAAGCGAAAAACCTCGGAGTTGCTTATGAACTGCTGTTGGAAGTGCATGAGCTTGGCAAGCTGCCTGTGGTCAACTTTGCAGCGGGTGGTGTAGCGACACCTGCCGATGCCGCGTTAATGATGCATTTAGGCGCTGATGGCGTCTTTGTAGGTTCTGGTATTTTCAAATCGGATAGCCCTGAGAAGTTTGCACGTGCAATCGTGGAAGCGACCACTCATTATACGGATTACAAGCTAATCGCAGAAGTCTCCAAGAATTTGGGAACTCCTATGAAAGGCATTGAAATTTCCAAACTGGCACCGCATGAGCGCATGCAGGATCGTGGTTGGTAAGAAAGAAGGGACCGGCATGAAAATAGGTGTATTGTCGCTGCAAGGCGCTGTAGCTGAACATATACGAAGCGTTGAACGTGCGGGTGCGGAAGGTATAGCGGTGAAGAAGATCGAACAGCTCGATGAGCTGTCCGGTCTTATCATTCCCGGTGGTGAAAGTACCACTATCGGTAAGCTAATGCGCAAGTATAATTTTATAGAGGCTGTACGTCAGTTTTCCAATCAAGGCAAGCCTGTATTCGGTACTTGCGCGGGATTGATTGTACTGGCTAAAACGATTCAAGGACAGGAAGAAGCACATTTGGGACTCATGGATATTACAGTATCGCGTAATGCATTTGGTCGCCAAAGAGAAAGCTTTGAAACAGACTTGAACATTAAAGGGATTGAGGAACCGGTTCGTGCTGTATTTATACGCGCGCCATTAATACAGTCTGTTGGAACGGGAGTAGATGTGCTGTCTGAGTATAACGGCGAGATCGTGGCAGCCCGTCAGGGTCATTTGCTGGCTTCATCCTTCCATCCGGAGTTAACAGACGATTACCGGTTACATCAGTATTTTGTGGATATGGTCCGCGAATAGGGGAAAGTCAGGTTTGTAGTGTAGGAGGGATTACCTGTGTTAGATATAAAGATTTTACGTAATGAGCTTGGTCGGGTTGAGAAAGCTTTGCAGAACAGGGGGAAATCTCTGGATCTGATTAATGGTTTTACAGATCTGGATGTAAGCCGTCGTGAGTTACTACAAGAAAGCGAAGGACTCAAAAATCGTCGGAACGTGGTATCCGGTGAAGTAGCCAAGTTGAAGAAGAATAAGGAAAATGCGGATGATCTGATTGCAGAAATGCGTCAAGTCTCCGATCGTATTAAAGAATTAGATGAGCAAGTACGCGAACTGGAAGTACAGATCGACGAACTGGTGATGTCTATTCCGAATATTCCTAATGAAACAGTACCTGTAGGTGCATCGGAAGAGGATAATGTAGAAATCCGTCGCTGGTCGGAGCCACGCGAGTTTTCTTTTACACCTAAAGCGCATTGGGAATTGGCTCAGGATCTAGATATTCTTGATTTTGAGGCAGCAGCCAAGGTAACGGGTTCTCGTTTTACGTTCTACAAAGGACTGGGAGCAAGATTAGAGCGTGCGCTGATTAACTTTATGATGGATCTGCACAGCAGTGAGCATGGTTATGAAGAAATGCTTCCTCCATACATCGTAAATCGGGACAGCTTGTACGGAACGGGTCAACTTCCGAAGTTTGAAGAAGATTTGTTTAAGCTGCGTGATACTGAGTATTATCTCATTCCTACGGCTGAAGTTCCGGTAACCAACTACCACCGTGAAGAGATCATGAATGCGGAGCAGCTTCCGAAATATTATGTGGCATACAGCTCTTGCTTTCGCTCAGAGGCAGGATCAGCAGGACGTGATACACGTGGCCTGATCCGTCAGCATCAGTTCAATAAGGTAGAGATGCTTAAGCTGGTTCACCCGGATACCTCCTATGAGGAATTGGAGAAAATGACGAATAACGCTGAGCGTGTTTTACAGCTGCTCGGACTTCCATATCGCGTGCTGGCACTTTGCACTGGAGATATGGGTTTTACGTCTGCCAAAACGTACGATCTGGAAGTATGGTTGCCTGAGAGTGGCATGTACCGCGAGATTTCTTCTTGTTCAAACACAGAAGACTTCCAAGCGCGTCGTGCAAACATTCGTTTCCGTCCAGATTCGAAGGCGAAGCCTGAATTTGTACATACGCTGAACGGTTCAGGATTGGCTGTGGGGCGGACTGTGGCTGCTATTTTGGAGAACTATCAGCAAGAGGACGGAAGCATCGTGATCCCAGAAGTGCTGCGTTCATATATGCGAGGCATTGAGGTTATTGCTCCTAAGCAGTAAGTGTTGCATTCTTAGAAATCCTGTGGTAAAATAATTTTGTTGCGCCTGAGTATGTTAAAAGGGAAGCAGCTTTATCCATTTACCACCTGGAGAGGTACCGAAGCGGTCATAACGGGGCGGTCTTGAAAACCGTTAGAGTGCAAGCTCACATGGGTTCGAATCCCATCCTCTCCGCCATATTCTAAATAAACCAAGTCATTCAAATACGATAGCTGATACATTGGCCTTTATAAGCTAATGACCAGGAATCGTGGAGAATGGCTTTTTTGTTGTATAAAAAGCTCGTTTTTTTCACACGTTATCAGATGTGGAGGTGCTGGCATGAATCGAGAAATGACAGTAGACCAGCAAAAGCTGGTAGAGGCCTGGCAGGAACAACTGCCGATTCTTTTGAATTCAGGTGACAAATCACAGGTACAGGCAGATGAAGCCAATAACCGGGCTATACGAATCCACATCGAGGTTGAAGGCCGACAAATGTACTCCTTTGATTTTGCATGTACTTATGTAGACTCCCGGGAAGTACAGGTTAGCTTAGTCGATGTAGAGCGGGACGGACAGTCTGTGGATGAACGAACAGATATCATTCAGCAGTTAGTGTCCGATTATACTCGGCATATTCACCAATGTGCCCAAACATTACAGTCGTTGACGCATTCTTAGGTCATGAAGGAATGAG